>CADBQJ010000155.1 GCA_902796785.1 Fibrobacter succinogenes | reverse complement strand
GCTCATGTTGGGGGCGTTGTAGCAGGGGCTGTGGAACGAGTCGACCGAGAGCTTGAGCCCCTTGGCCTTGAGCTTCGCGGAGAGCTTTTGCAGGAAGGCGGCGAACCGGGCGCGGTCGGCTTCGTGGTCCCCCACCCCCTCCAGGTCGATGTCGACGCCGTCGAGCTCGAGACGGACCGCCTCGTCGACCAGCGCCTGCGCGAAGGTCTCGCCGTCGTCGACCGCGATCGCTTTCGCGGCGAGGTCCCAGTCCCACGAGCCGTTGTAGTTGTAGACGCAGAGGATCGTCCGGATTCCCTTCGACTTGGCCCAGTCGCGGAAATGGACGACGAATTCGTCGTTGGGCTTGGTCGCCTCGTGGACGGCGTACTGCACCTTGCCCTGTTCGGTGGGCCCCCAGAACTGGAGCGCCAGCTCGGTCAGCCCCCGCGCGATCTGCTCTCCCCTGGCGTCGAGCACCTTCATCGCCTGCGGGATGCCGTAGGGCGAGATCCAGGTGATCACCTGCTGCGGCGCGAGCGGAATCCGCGCTTCGGGCGCGGCCTGCGGAGCGGCGGGCTCGGCGGCGGGCGCGGTTTCGGGAGCGGGAGTTGCCGCCGTTTCGGGAGCGGGGGCGCCTTCCGGCGCGGGCTTGGGGGCGGCGGGGGCGCACGCCATGACGGCGAAGGCGGCCAGGAGGGAGATCGAAAGGGCGAAGGGTCGGCGTTTCATCGGAGCTCCGCGGTTGGGCGTTGTTTCGTTTCGAATTTATGTTCCCCCGGGCCGGATGCGATGTAAAACGGCCGTTGACGATTTGTAATTTAGGGGAAAAAGGGGCCCGACATGAGCGAAGAAACGCAAGGACACACCGTCGCATCGACCTGCGCCGAGGTCTTCGAAATGGTCACCCAGGGCGACCTGAACATCTACGGCACCATGTTCGGCGGCAAGCTTCTGAGCATGATCGACAAGTGCGCGGGCCTTTCGGCCTTCCGGCACGCCGGCGCGGGGGTGGTGACCGTCGCCATCGACCGCGTGGAGTTCCACCGCCCCATCCGGCAGGGGGCCATCGTCACGGTCCGCTCCTGCGTCAACCGCAGCTTCAACTCCTCCATGGAGGTGGGCGCCGTGGTGACGATGGAGAACCCCTGGGAGAGCGTCCTGACCCCCGTCAAGGTCTGCAAGGCCTACCTCACCTTCGTGGCGCTGGATCCCTCGGGCAAGAAGCTGACGCTCCCCCCGATCCTCCCCGAGACGGAGGAGGAGAAGCGCCGGTTCGCCCAGGCCGAGATCCGCCGCGCGCACCGCATCGCGCTGAGCGCCGAACTCTCCGCGGAGGAGGCCAAGAAGGGCGCATAAACCTATCTTTGCGCCCGATGAACGCGACGATCGAACGGCTGAGCCGCAACCCCGCCCACCGCGGCGCCATCTTCCAGGACGACGCCGACGAAAAGGCCGTGGTCCTGCTCCAGACCAAGATCGACAACCTGAAGATCTACCTGATGGTCGACCCGGTGGAGAACCTGGTCATGCAGGCCCGTTTCTTCACCTACGGCGGAATCCTCTTCACCGCGATCGCCGAGGTCCACTGCTCGCTGATGGAGGGGGCGACGGTCGACCGCGCCTTCTCCGTGACCCCCGACGAAGTGGAGCTCCGGCTGCGCGAGGGGCCCGACGAGCGCGCCCTGCCCGAGGACTCCCCCGAGCTGGCCCGCGTCGCGGAGTTCTCGAAGAGCTTCGCGGCCGACTATCCCGAGAAGAAGGCCGCGGCCCTCGCCCTGCGCGCCGTCCGGGCGAAGTTCGCCGACCTGGGGCCCAGCGCCTCGGAGATCCGCCGCGCGAGCGACGCCAAGTGGCTCGAGGCCGACGACGATGAGCGGATGGAGATGGTCGAGCGGGTCCTGGAGAGCGACATCCGCGCCCCCCTGCGCGCCGACGGCGGCGACGCCCGCCTGGTCCGGATCGACGACCCGGCCACCGTGGTCATCGAGTACTCGGGCGCCTGCGGCAACTGCAGCGCCGCCTCCGGAGGCACCCTCTTCTACATCGAGGACACCCTCCGCGACCGCGTCTTCTCGGGCATCCGCGTGGAGCCGCTGACCGCCGGATCCGGCGAAAACGGGGAGATTCCCCACGTCGGCGTCGGCCTCTAGCGCCCTCTCGGATTGCTATTTTCGGCCTGTGTCCAGCGCCCCCGAAAACAACGCGGTCCCCGGGCTTCACGCCGAGTACAAATACGGATTCCGCACCGAAATCGAACGCGAGTCCCTCCCCCCGGGGCTCTCGGAGGAGACCATCCGCCGCGCTTCGGAAAAACGGGGCGAACCGCGCTTTCTGCTCGATTTCCGCCTGAAGGCCTACGCCCGGCTCCTCGAGACCGAGCCGCCGACCTGGGGCCAGCTGGAACGGCCCGACGTCGACCTCCAGAAGATCGTCTACTACTCCGCCCCGAAGAAAAAGCCGGCGCACGACGACCTGGCGTCGGTCGACCCCGAGCTGCTCGAGACCTTCGAGAAGCTCGGCATCCCGCTGGAGGAGCAGAAGCGGCTGGCCAACGTGGCCGTCGACGCCGTCTTCGACTCGGTCTCGATCTACACCAGCCACAAGCGCAAGCTGATGGAGATGGGGATCCTCTTCTGCCCGATCTCCGAGGCGGTCCGCGAATATCCCGAGCTCGTCGAGCAGTACCTCGGCTCGGTCGTCCCCCCGGGCGACAACTATTGGGCCACGCTCAACAGCGCCGTCTTCACCGACGGGTCGTTCGTCTTCGTCCCCCCGGGGATCAAGTGTCCGATGGAGCTCTCCACCTACTTCCGGCTGAACGACCGCGAGGCGGGCCAGTTCGAGCGGACGCTCATCGTGGCGGCCGAAGGGGCCTCGGTCAGCTATCTCGAGGGGTGCACCGCCCCCTCCTACGACTCCAACCAGCTCCACGCCGCCGTGGTTGAGCTGGTGGCGCTCGACCGCGCCGAGATCAAGTACAGCACCGTGCAGAACTGGTACGCCGGCGACCGCGAGACCGGGGCGGGCGGCGTGCTCAACTACGTCACCAAGCGGGCGCTCTGCAAGGGCGCCGACTCGCACGTCTCCTGGACGCAGGTGGAGACCGGCTCTGCCGTCACCTGGAAGTACCCCTCCTGCGTCCTCCAGGGCGACCGCTCCCGCGGCGAGTTCTACTCCGTGGCGCTCACCAACGGGCGGATGCAGGCCGACACCGGCACCAAGATGATCCACGTCGGCAAGGACACGCGCAGCACGGTCATCAGCAAGGGGATCAGCGCCGACCGCAGCTCCAACGCCTACCGCGGGGCCGTGGAGGTCCGCGCGGGGGCCGACCGCGCCCGCAACTACACCCAGTGCGACTCCATGCTCGCCGGCCCGGAATGCAGCGCGCACACCTTCCCCTACATCCGCACGCGCAACCCCTCCGCGCGCCTGGAGCACGAGGCCTCCACCTCGCGCCTGAGCGAGGAGCAGCTCTTCTACCTCCAGAGCCGGGGCGTCGACCGCGAGGCGGCCATCGGCGCGGTGGTGGGCGGCTTCTGCAAGGAGGTCTTCCGCGAGCTGCCCGGGGAATTCGCCGCGGAGGCGAGGCAGCTGCTGGCGCTCAAACTCGAAAAATCGGTGGGATGACATGCTTCGAATCCAAGATCTTCGCGCGGTTCTGACGGAAAACGGGGAGGAGATCCTCCACGGCCTCTCGCTCGAGATACCCGACGGCGAAGTCCACGCCGTCATGGGGCCCAACGGCTCGGGCAAGAGCACCCTCTCGAAGGTGCTGGCCGGCCATCCCGCCTACCGCGTCTCCTCCGGGAGCGTCCTCTTCGACGGCAGGGAGATCTCGGAGCTCGGCCCCACCGAACGGGCCCGCGCCGGGCTCTTCCTCAGCTTCCAGGACCCGGTGGAGGTCCCCGGGCTGGGCAACCTCGACTTCGCCCGGATGGCGCTGGACGCGCGGCGCGACGCCGAAGGGCGCGCCCCCGTCTCCGACGCGGAGTTCTCCGAGGCGGTCGACCGCGCCATGCGGCTCCTGAAGATGGACGACCGCTACCGTTCGCGCGACCTCAACGCCGGCTTCTCGGGCGGCGAGAAGAAGCGCAACGAGATCTTCCAGATGCTGCTGCTCTCGCCGAAGCTCGCCATCCTCGACGAGCCGGACTCCGGGCTGGACATCGACGCGCTGCGCGTGGTGGCGGAGGGGATCAACTCCGCCCGCTCCCCCGAGCGCTCCGTCCTCCTGATCACCCACTACCGGCGCCTGCTGGACGAAGTGAAGCCCGACGCGATCCACGTGCTCGCGGGCGGCCGCATCGTCCGCAGCGGCGGCCCCGAACTGGCCGAGGAGCTCGAACGGTCGGGCTACGACGGCATCGAAGGAAAGGCATGAGCGAAGCGCGGCGGACCCTTCCGTGGAATTCGCGCCCCGTCGACGAGGCGCTGCGCGAACGCGCGGAGGCCTTCGACCGCCTCTGCGCGCCGGACTTCGCCCCCGTCCGCCGGGCGGCGCTCGAGCGGCTGGCCGAGGTCGGGATTCCGACCGCCCGCAACGAGGCCTTCACCTACATGAACCCCGCGCCGCTCTTCCGGGCCGACGCGGACTCCTGGTACGGGGCCCCGCTCCCCTCCCCTCCCGAGGAGACGGTCCCGGCCGGCCCGATCTGCCCGCACGCCATGTGCGTCGCGCGGCCCGACGGCGGCAACCTCCTGGAAGAGGAGATCCTCCGCGCGGAGCGGACGACCGACCCGGTCGAGCTCTACGCGCTCTGCTTCGCGGACCGGTTCGACTGGGTGCGGATTCCGCCCCGCGACGAGGCCGGAAACCCCGTCGTCGCGCGCCTCGCCGCGCGGCCGCGCCCGGTCGCCGAGGGGCGGCTCTCCTCGAGCGCGCTCCGTCTGCGCCTGGACGAGGGAAGCGCCGCGGTCGTGGAGATCCTCCCCGTCGAGAACGACGTCGACGGCTGGAGCCACCTGAGCCTGGCGGTCGAACTGGGGCCCCGCTCGCGCCTGACGCTGGTCGGGGCGCAGCCGCCGATGAAGCGCGCCGCCGTCACCTCCTCGATTTGCGTCGAGCAGGCCGAGGGCTCCCTCCTCGAGTTCCGCGAATTCCGCGGCGGCTCGCCCCTCGCGCGCGGCCACGTCGAGGTCCACCTCGACGGCGAAGGGGCCCGCTGCGAGCTTCGCTCGCTTTCCACGCTCCGCGACGAGGCGGAACAGCACCACCACGTGCGGATCTTCCACCACGCCCCGCGCTGCGAAAGCGACCAGCTCTACCGCCAGATCGTCTTCGACGGCGCCTCCGCCAGCGTGGACGGCTCGGTCCAAGTGGACCGCGGCGCCGACGGCACGAAGTCGAACCAGCTGATCCGCTCGCTCCTCCTGGGCGACAAGGCCTCCGCGGCGGGCAAGCCGCAGCTGCTGATCTTCGCCGACGACGTGCAATGCGACCACGGCGCCACCCACGGCTCCCTCGACGACGAGGAGCTCTTCTACCTCCTCTCGCGCGGATTCGCGCCAGACCGGGCCCGCGCGGCGCTGGTGGCCGGCTTCGCGCAGGAGATCGTCGACCTCTTCCCCGAATGCGGCGCCCGAAAAATCGCCGCGCAATGGACGCGCCAATGAGCTTCGACCTTTCCGCCATCCGGGCCCAGTTCCCCGTGCTCTCCGCCAAGGTGGGCGACAAGCCGCTCGTCTACCTCGACACCACCGCCACCGCCCAGAAGCCGCTCCGCGTGATCGAGACGATGGACGACTTCTACCGCAACCACTACTCCTCGGTCAAGCGCGGCGTCTACGCCTTCAGCGAATGGACCACCTCGCGCTGCGAGGCGACCCGGGCGCGCGTCGCCTCGTTCCTCGGGGCCGAAAGCGCCGACGAGGTGGTCTTCACCCGCGGCGCGACCGAGTCGATCAACCTGGTGGCCCAGACCTGGGGGCGGAAGAACGTCCGCGCGGGCGACGCCATCCTCCTGGGCGCGCTGGAGCACCACGCCGACATCGTCCCCTGGCAGATCCTGGCCGAGGAGAAGGGGGCCGAGATCCGGGTCATCCCCTGCGACGACGACGCGAACCTCCTGCTCGACGCGCTGCCGGGCCTTCTCGCCGACGGCAAGGTCCGGATCGTCTGCGTGAACCAGGTGGCCAACACCACCGGGACGGTCAATCCCGTCGCCGAGATCGCCCGGGCCGCGCGCGCCGCGGGCGCGCTGACGCTGGTCGACGGCGCGCAGTCCGCCGCCCACCTCCCGGTCGACGTGCGGAAGCTCGGGTGCGACTTCTTCGCCTTCTCGGGCCACAAGGTCTACGGCCCCACCGGGATCGGCGTCCTCTGGGCCCGGTCCGCGCTCCTCGAGGCCATGCCGCCCTGGCACGGCGGCGGCGAGATGATCAGCCGCGTCACGTTCGCCAAGACGGAATATGCGCCGCCGCCGGCCCGCTTCGAGGCCGGCACTCCCCCGATCGCCGAGATCATCGGGCTGGGCGCCGCGCTCGACTGGGTGGACGAGGTCGGGCTCGAGGCGATCGGGGCCCACGAGCGCGAGCTTCTGCGCGAGCTCCGCGCGAAGCTCTCCGGGCTCCCCGGGGCGCGCCTGGTCGGCTCCCCGAAGGAGCAGAGCGCCATCCAGAGCTTCGTGCTCGAGGGGATCCACCCGCACGACGCCGCCCTGATCCTCGACGAGGAGGGCATCGCCGTCCGCGCCGGCCACCACTGCGCGCAGCCGGTGATGGACCGCTTCGGGATCCCCGCCACGATCCGCGCCTCGTTCGGCGTCTACAGCGCCCCCGAGGAGATCGACCGGCTGATTTCGGCGCTCGAGCGCGTCATCCGGCTCTTCCGCTAGAATTCCGACATGCGAAAAAGGGGTTCCGGAACGGAACCCCTTTCGCGTTCATTCGATGCAGGCTATTTCTTGGCGGGAGCCGCTTCGGGCTTCTTGGCTTCGGCCTTGGCGGGCGCGACTTCCTTCTTGGCTTCGGCGGGCTTGGCCTCGGCCTTGACGTCCTTCTTGGCTTCCGCGGGCTTCGCTTCGGCCTTGGCGTCCTTCTTGGCTTCGGCGGGCTTC
>CADBQJ010000154.1 GCA_902796785.1 Fibrobacter succinogenes | reverse complement strand
TGGTCGCTCTTCGCCGGCGGCGACTTCCTCGTCGGCGAGGAGGAGCGCGAAAGCGACACCCTCGGGAGGAAGGCGACCCTCGGGCGGTTCGGCGCGCGCCACCGGACCGCCTCCGTGGAGCAGGAGAGCTACGCGGAATGGGGCGGATGGGACAACGACGGCTCGCCCTACCTGGAACGCTGGCGCGCCGAGAGCCGCGCGGAATGGACGCGCGGCGCCGTGCGGCCGAACATGCGCGTGCGCGCCGACTGGTGGCGCGAGAACGGCGAGCGCCGCTCGCGCCAGACCCTCGCCGAGGCGGGGTGGCGCGTCTCGCTCGCGCGGATGCAGTGGACCGCGCGCGGCGAGGCCGAGCTCCGGCAGCTGCCCGACGGCGACGGCTGGAGCGACTCCCTCTCCCGCGCCGCGCTCTCGCAGGAGTGGTCGATGCGCCTGGGCGAGGGCGAGCTTTCGGTCGACGGCGCCTGGCAGCGCGTCCGCGCCCCCTCGGGCGAGAGCGACCTCTCCTCGGCCGACCTGGCCTGGTCGACGCCGCTCGCGGGCGGCGGCTCCCTCCGGGCCTCGCTGGGCTGGGGGCGCTCCTTCGCGCAGCCCCTCGTCCGCAGCTACCGCAGGGTGGCCAGGGGAGCGGGCAACGCCATGTACGACTCCACGAGCGGCCGGTGGATCGAAGGGGTGGACCTGGGCGACTGGCGGTTCGACGGCTGGGTCCGCGATTCGCTGGCCGAACGCCGGCTGAACCTCTCCACGCGGTGGGGCGCGGCCGCGGATCTTCCGCTGGGGCCGCTGACGGGGCTCCGCCGCGGGATCCTCCGCGACCTTTCGCTGCGCGCGCACGCGGAATGGGAGGGGTCCGACACGACCGGGAACGCCGCGTGGCGGACGCCGGAGGTGGACGAGCTGCGGACCCTCTCGGAAGGGCGCTTCCTCCGCGGCGGCGCGCTGGCCTGGAACCGCGAGGAGGACGAGGCCTCCGCCGAGCTCTCCGCAGAGGCGCTCGACAGCAAGGTGGCCGGCTACGGCGGCGGCGACAACGCCTCCGTGGCGCTCTCCCTCTCCGCGGCCAAGGGGTGGCGGCGCTGGGCGGTCGACGGCTCGGTCTCGCGGCTCGACGAGCGACGCGACGACATCTCGTGGGACGGCTGGTCCGGGACGCTCTCGCTGCGCCGGCGCGTCGCCTCCCTCTCCGTCGGCCCGCTGGCCTCCGTCTCGGACTTTTCGGGCGAGGACGCGTCGCGCCCGATCCGCTCCACGCTGGTCGCCCCGGGCGCGGCGGCCGTCTGGAAGAGCGCGCCGGGAAGGGAGTTCCGCGCCGAATACCGCGCCTACCGCATGTACCGCGGGGCGAACGCCGTTCCCTGGGAGATGTCCGAGGGCTATCGCCGGGGGACCACCCACCGCGCGGAGCTCGGGCTGACGCTTGAAATCGCCGACGCCGTGTCGCTCGACGGCGGCTGGGTGGCGCAGATCCGCGGCGACGGGTTCCGCCAGAAGCTGAAGCTGGAGGGTCGCGGTGTCTTCTAGAACCCTCGCCCTCTGCGTCCTCCTCGCCGCGGCCCTCTCGTCCGCGGAGCCGTGCCCCGTGGCGCCGCGGACGGACCGGCTCGACACCGTCGCGTTGAAGGAGCTCGCGCAGCGCCGCCTCGAAGCCCGCTCCGAAGGGTATCCCTTCGCGCGGGTGACGATCGTCGCCGAGCGCGACTCCTCCTCCTGGCGCCTCTCGTGCGACGAGGAGCCCGGCGAGCGCCACCTGGTGGCCGCGCCCGTCAACGTCGACAGCAGCCGCAGCTCCGACGCCGTCTTCGCGCGGCTCGCGGGATGGCGCGCCGGGCGGTTCTGGCGTCCGGGCGCGCTCGAGGAGATGGAGCGCAAGGTGCTGCGCACCGGCTATTTCGTCCCCACGGCCCCGGCGCGGTGGCGCGCCGTCCCGCGCCGCAACCTGCTGCGCCCCGAGTTCTCGATGCGCGACGCCCCCACCGCCACGCTGCGCGTCGACCTGGCGACCGAGGAGGGGCGCGACCTCCCCAGCGGCGTGGTCGCGGTCGAGTGGCTGAATCTCCTCGGGACGGCGCGCGACCTCTCCTTCCGCTACAGCTCGCTCTCCGAGCGCCTGGTGGCCGAGCTCTCCTTCCGCGAGCCGCCGCTCTTCGCGCTCGGCCCCGCGCTCCGCGTTTCCGCCGCGGTGCGCAGCGAAACGGACGAGTTCGACTCCTTCCGCGGCGAGGCGGCGCTGGAGTGGGAGGGCGCGGTCCTGGGCGCGGCGCTGAAGGCCGGCGGCGAGCGCGTGGAGGAACGTCCCGCCGGAGGCGGCGGCGAAACGCGCGATTCGTGGTGGGGGAGCGTGGAGGCGACGGCCGACCTCCGCGATCCGCTTCCCGTCGCCGCGCGCGGCGGACGGCTCGGCGCGGAGTTCTCCTGGCGCCATTCCGGCTCCGAGGACCCCTGGCTGCTCTGCTCGGCGCGATGGGACTGGCTGACCCGCGTCACGCCGCGCGCCCTGGCGCTCCGCGCGCGCGGCCGCGTCGCCAGCCGCTGGCCCTGGAGGGCCGGGCTCCGCCCCGAGAGCGCCTACGACTGGGGCGGCGCGAACTCGCTGCGCGGCTACCGCGAGCAGGCCTTCCGCAGCGCCTCCTACGCGCTCTTCTCGCTGCAGCCCGAATGGAGCCCCGCCGCGTCGGTCGCCTTCTTCCCGTTCCTCGACGGCGCCTTCGACTGGGCCCTCTCCGCGCCCGGGACCGAGGTCCGCCGCTGGGGCTGGGGCGCGGGCGCGCGCTGGAGCCGCGAAGGCCAGACGGTGGGCCTGGCGGCGGGCTGGCCGGGTGCAAATTTTTCGCTTACGGACGCCGTTTTGCACCTCTCCTGGGAAAGCCGGTTCTAGTTCTTTGTTATCTTCCGGATGTCCCTTGGAGCGGGACTCGATTCGGGAGTGGCCATGTCCTTTCGGCTGGAAGTCAACGAGATCATCCGTCCGGTGCTGCGCCGGAGGTCCGGTCTCTTTTCCCGCGCCTCCCTCGACTTCTTCGGCAACTTCTTCGCGAAGGTCGGCCTTTTCTGCGGCCTGGCCGCCGCGTTTTTCGTCATGCTCCTCTCCGCCTGGGCGAAGGCCGAGCCCGTCACCCTCTCGGGCTTCTTCGCGCAGCTGGCCAACCCGCTGGTGGCCCTTCTGGCGCTCTTCGCCGTCCTCTTCTTCATGAGCTGGTTCGGCACGATCGGCATGGCCTTCGGGCGCGACATCCTCGAACGCGACCAGCGCATCCGCGAGCTGGAGGACAGCGCCGAGACCGACCCGCTCTCGGGGCTCTGCAACCGCCGCAGCTTCATCGGCGCGCTGGAGCGCGAGCTCGACCGCGTGCGCCGCGTGGGCCGCGCGGGCGGCACGGCCGGCCTGGTCTTCCTCGACATCGACCTCTTCAAGCAGGTCAACGACACCTACGGCCACGCCGCGGGCGACGAGGTGATCTGCCAGCTCTCGCGCTTCATGGAGCAGGAGTGCCGTCCCTACGACACCGTCGGGCGGTGGGGCGGCGAGGAGTTCGTCATCCTCACCCCGCAGACCACGCTCGACCAGACGCTCCGCTTCGCCGAGCGGATCCGCGCCGGCATCGAGGCCAGCGAGCTCAAGTTCGACCGCCAGCTGCTCCACTACACCATCTCGGCCGGCGTGGCCTCCTACGACGTCGACACCGAAAGCCTCGACGACTTCATCCAGCGCGCCGACGACGCGCTCTACAAGGCGAAGGAAAGCGGGCGCAACCGCGTGGTGCCCGCGCAGGGGAACGTGAAAGGGGCCTGATCCCGGCTATTCCGCCTTCCTGCCGCCCTCCGCTTCGGCGGAGGGTTCCTTTTCGCCGCGGGCGTTCACGAGCTCCGACCAGGTGCGGGCCAGTTCGCCGGCCCGATCGTGGTAGCTCTTGCAGCTTTCGCCGTAGCGGGCCGTCTCGGCGTTGATTTCGCCCAGCGCGGCCTGGTCGGCCATCATCAGCGCGATTTCGCGCAGGTGGTCCACCGATTCGCCCAGGGGGAGCAGGTAGTGCTCCATGGCGTTGAAAAAGCGCTTGTGCTCCGGCGAAAGCTCGCGCGCGGGGTGGTTCAGGCAGGCGTGGCGTTGCTCGTCGAGGGCCTCGCGCACCTTGGCCAGGTAGCGGGCGTAGGCCGGAAAGTCGATTTTGCGGAAATAGATGTTGAAGGGGAACAGCTTGCGCCAGGAAAAGCCCAGCACCTTCTTCTGGGTCTCGTGGACCGAGGTCAGGAGGATCCGGACGTTCTCCTTGAGTAAAAAGGCGGGGTCATTTTCGGCGATTCGGCCCATTTTCGCTCTCTTTTGTGTAGTTTTCTGTTGGGGGAAACTAGCAAAATTCGCCCCGTCCACTTAACCGGTAGGTCCGGATGAAACTGAACACGACTGTAGGAATCGCCATCGGGCTGGTCGTCGCCGTCGGGCTGGTCGCCGCGCTGCTCGCCGTCGTCAAGCCCTCCGCCAAGAGCGCCGCGAGCGCCTGGAAGAAGGCCGAAGGGGCCAAGCTCCTCGACGAAAAGCGGGACGTGGAGCGCACGCTCGCCCGCAACAACCTGCTGTGGGAAATCGCCGTCACGGCCAAGAAGAGCGGTCCCGACAGCGTGGCCGCGATGGAAGCCGTCAACGCGCTGCTGGTGGTGGACTCCACCGGCTATCCCAAGGCGACCGCCGAAGGCTCCAGGATCACCGTGGGCTGGCCCGACCGCGCCATCGTCCTCGAATTCAACAACCGCCTGATGACCGGCGTGGACGCCTCCGCGCTCGTCGCGGAATAAGGAGGCCGAGATGCTCAAGAAAATCTTCATGATCGGCGTTTTCCTCCTCGACGCGTTCCTCGTCTACTGGGCCGTGGTCGGCCAGAAGGCGGACTACATGGACCAGGCCCGCGAACTCCAGCAGAAGCAGGCCGACGGCATCCACGACTGGGCGCGGACCCAGCTCTCCGACGCCAAGGTGAACGCCAGGCTCTGGCAGCTCTCGCTGCAGCTGCTCGACGGCCCCAAGGACCGTCCCTCCGTCATCAAGACGGTCAAGGGCTGGCAGAAGACCAACCTCCCCGAGGAACTCGGCGGCTTCGTGCAGGACATCTCCAAGAAGGGATTCGACGGCAAGAAGATCGACATGTGGAAGGTGGCCTGGAAGAAGAACTCCATCACCCTCCGCTTCGACGAAGCGGGCCAGCTGGCCGACGTCGACGTCAATTCGCTCCTGGGCCGCAGCGGCATGGTCGAACCGGTCATGGAAGCGCCCGAAGCGGAGGACGAAGAGGGCTGATTGATCAGGGATCAGGTCTCAGGTCTTAGGTCTCAGTGCGTGGCAACGCGCTGCGCGCCTGATGGAAGAAGAGGGCTCCGGAAAGGAGCCCTTTTTCGTTCGTTGCCGAAGGCCATTATCCGCACTAATCCCTGATCCCTAATCCCTAATCCCTGCCCCCTGATCCCTAATCACTAAATTCATCCCATGCTCGAACAATATTTCGTGGAAATGGGCTCGGGGTTCCCCCTGATTCTCCTGCACGGGAACGGCGAGGAGCACGGCTACTTCGCGAACCAGATGGAGCCCTTCTCCGCCGCGCGGCGCGTCATCGCGCTCGACTCGCGCGGCCACGGCCGGACGCCTCGGGGCGACGCCCCCTTCACGCTCCGGCAGTTCGCCGAGGACCTGCTGGCGTTCATGGACGCGCGCGGCCTGGAGAAGGCCGACCTCCTGGGATTCTCCGACGGCGCGAACGTCGCCATGCTCTTCGCGCTGGCCCATCCGGAGCGGGTCGGCAGGCTGGTCCTGAACGGCGGGAACCTGGACGCCTCGGGAATCAAGCGGACGACGCAGCTGCCGATCGAAATCGGGTACCGGATCGCGCGGTTCTTCGCGCGATGGAGTCCGAAGGCGCGGGCGAACGCCGAGATGCTGCGGCTGATGGTCGACGACCCGGCCATTCCCGCGGCCGACCTCGCGAAGATCTCGGCGCCGACGCTCGTCGTCGCGGGAACCGACGACATGGTGAAGGAGAGCCACACGCGCCTCATCGCGGGGAACATCCCCGGCGCGAAGCTGGCGATCGTGAAGGGCGACCACTTCGTCGCGAACCGCAACCCGGACGAATTCAACCGGGTGGTGGGGGATTTTTTAGGGATCAGGTCTTAGGGATCAGGGATTAGTGCGTAGCAACGCGCTGCGCGCCTGATATTGAAAAGGGCTCCGGAAAGGAGCCCTTTTTCGTTCGTTGCCGCAGGCGATTGTCCGCACTGAGACCTGATCCCTAACCACTGATCCCTGATCTAAATTTGTTCCCATGAAACGCGAATGTCTTCTTCTTTCCCTCTTTCTCGCCGCGCTGCTCGCCGCCTGCGCCGACGACGTTTCC
>CADBQJ010000153.1 GCA_902796785.1 Fibrobacter succinogenes | reverse complement strand
TCGAGCACGGGGACGAACGACGTCGGCGGGACGTCGCCCGTTTCGGGCCGGCGCCACCGCAGCAGCGCCTCGAAGCCGCCCAGCGAGCGGTCCTTCAGGCGGATCTGCGGCTGGTAGCAGAGGTAGAACTGGTTCTCGTCGAGCGCGGTGCGCAGGTCGCGCATCATCCTGTAGCGCCGGCGCTCCTTCTCGCGCATCCCCGGCGTGAAGACCTGGATGCGCCCGTCGCCCATCTCCTTCGACTGGTTGAGGACGGTCGTGGCGTCCTGGAGGATCAGCTCGGGGCGCTCGCGGCGCTCGCCCGAGAAGACGATCCCGAGGGAGACGGTGAGGTAGACGTCGCGGCTCTCCATGCGGTAGGGGCGCGAGAGCTCCTCCTGGATCCGCTTGGCGGCGGTCTGCGCGTCGCCCGACTCGCGGATGTGGCGGACCACCACGACGAACTCGTCGAAGCCCAGGCGCGCCAGGTCGCCCTCGTCGGGGACGACGGTCCGGAGGCGCCTGCCGCATTCGGCCAGGATGGCGTCGGCGACGAGCGGGCCGAGGTTGTCGTTGATCTGCTTGAAGTGGTCGACGTTGACGATCATCAGCGCGTAGACGTCGTCGGTGCGGTCGCGGGAGAGCCTGTCGAGCTCCACGAGGCGGTTCAGGAACCAGGCGCGGTTGGGAAGCCCGGTGAGCGCGTCGCGGTTGGCGCTGCGGAAGAGCTCCTCCTCCTTGGCCTTGCGGTCGGTGATGTCGGCGAGAGAGCCGGCCATGCGCACCGGCCTGTTCGACTCGTCGCGCTTCGCCTTGCCGCAGATGCGGAAGTGGCGCAGCTCGCCCTCGCCGTCGTCGGCGGCGCCCGTGCGCGCGCGCAGCTCGAGGTCGAAGGCCTCGTTGAACATCAGGTGGCGCCGCAGCGCCTTGTTGAACTCGTCGCGGTCCTCGGGGAGCAGCATCGAGCGGAAGACGTCGAAGGAGCCGCCCAGGCCGCCCTGCTCCAGCCCGAGCAGCTGCTCGGCGCGGTCGGACCAGAAGACGCTCTCGGTCGACTCGTCGGAGAGGTCCCAGTCCCAGATGCCGTCGTTGTTGCCGTCGATCACCAGCTGGAGCCGGCGCTGCACCTCGCGCGCGGCGGCCCGCTCCTCCTCGGTCATCCGGCGCTCCTCCTGCCTGCGCTGCCAGGGCTGCCAGACGGCCCGGAGCCCGGCGACGTAGGCCGCGCCGGTCAGGACGAGCAGGACGGGGTTGTGGTCCTTCAGCAGGAAGCCGGCGATCCAGGCCACGCAGGCCAGGACGACGCCCACCAGGATCAGCTGCGCGAGCCGGCGGTTGGACATCTCACCTGCCCCCGCGGAACTGGGAGAGGAACTCGTCGAGCTCCTGCTCGTTCATCAGCGCCGGGTTGCGCTTGCCCGCGGCGTCCTTCTTGGGGCTGATGACGCGGTAGCTCTTCAGCTGGTTGAAGACGCGGCCGGCGCGGGCGAAGCCGAGCGAGAAGGTGCGCTGGATCTCGGAGATGGAGATCCCGCCGTCGAGCGCGTAGCGCGCCACCTCCTCGAAGAGCGGGTCGAGCGGGCCCTGGCCGCCGTCCTCCCCGTCCTCCTCGTCGGCGGAGGGGAAGTCCTCGATGCGGTCGAGGACGACGCCCTGCCCGACCACGGCGTCGAGCGCGTTCTTCACGTCGTCGTCGGAGAGGAAGCAGCCGTGCACGCGGACCACGTCGGGCGAGTCGCCGGCCATGAAGAGCATGTCGCCCTTGCCGAGCAGCTTCTCGGCGCCGTCGCGGCCGATGATGGTGCGCGAGTCGAAGTTCTGCGCGGTGCGGAAGGCGATGCGCGAAGGGAGGTTCGACTTGATCTTGCCCGTGATGATCTTGGCGTCGGGGCGCTGGGTGGCGAGCACCAGGTGGATGCCCACCGCGCGGGCCTTGGCGGCGATGCGCGCCACGCACTTCTCGAATTCCTTGCCGGCCTGCGCCATGATGTCGGCGAACTCGTCGATGATGACCACCAGGCGGGGCATCTTGCGGTCCTCCTCCTCGGGGAGGACGCCCGCGAACTCGCCGGCGGCCTGCTTGGAGTTGAAGGAGCGCAGCTCGCGCACGCGGGCGCGGGCCAGGATCTCGTAGCGGTGGTCCATCTCGTTGCAGAGCCACTCGAGCATGCGGACCGTCTTGTCGGGGTCGGTGATGACGGGCGTCAGCAGGTGCGGGATCTCGGCGTAGAGGGAGAGCTCGACCACCTTGGGGTCGACCAGGATCAGCCGCAGGTCGTCGGGCGTCTGGGTGGCCAGCAGCGAGCAGAGGATGGTGTTGACGCAGACCGACTTCCCCGAGCCGGTGGCGCCGCCCACCAGCAGGTGCGGGGCGCGGGCCAGGTCGAAGACGATGTGCTGCCCGACGGTGCCGCAGCCCAGGGCCACGGGGAGCGCCGCCGAGGCGGGCGGCCAGGTGGCGTCGTTGAGGATGTCGCGGAAGTAGACGATCTGGCGCACGGGGTTCGGGACCTCGATGCCGATGGTGTCCTTGCCCGGGATCGGCGCCTCGATGCGCACGTCCTTCACGTGCGCCGCCATGGCGATCTCCTTGTCGAGCGCGGCGGCGCGGGCCACGGGGACGCCGGGGGCCAGGGAGAGCTCGTAGCAGGTGATGACCGGGCCGGGCGACTTGTTCTCGCACTGCGCGGGCACGCGGAAGCTGCGCAGCGCGTCCACGATGCGCTGGGCGATGTTGTCGAGATCGGCCTCGGAGAGGGCCGTCGTCTGGCGCTTCGGCTCGGGGAGGATGGAGAGGAAGTCGGGGACGACGTAGGGCTTCTGCGGAGGCGGGGCCGCGGGCTTCGCGGGGGCGGGCTTCGGGGCTTCGGGCCGGGCGCCGCCGAAGGATTTCAGCTCGTCGACGGAGAAGGCGCGGGTAAGCGCTTCATGAGAATCGGAATCCGGGCGGGAGGAGGAATCGTCCCGCGAGTCGTTCGGGGACGCGGCAGGAGCAGCGGCGGATTCGGGCGTGGCGGCGGAGGAAGAATCGTCCTGCGTCCCGTTCGGACTCGCGGAAGGAGCGGGGGTGGATGCTGAATCGGGAGCGGGCTCGCTCATCAGCGGCGACTGCTCGGACGGGGCGCTCTCGCCGGCGCGCGGGATTCCGCGGTCGCGGTCCATCCCCAGGATCCAGCTGTTGCGGACGCGGGCGGCGTCGCGCGCGTCGCGCACGGCGATCATCTTCTCCAGGAGGATGGGGTCGAGCTTGCTGGCCTCCTCGGGCGTGAGGCTCTCCAGGCGCGCGATCATCTCGTCGTCGGCGGCGCGGCGGAACTCCTCGGCGGTGAGGGGCTGCTTCTCCTCGGCGGGAGGGACGGCGTTCCGGCCGGTGGCGCGGGCGCGGATCTCCTCTTCGGCGGGGCTCGTGATCATTTCGGGATGGGCCTTCTTGAGGGCCTCTTCGTCGCGGTCGGCGCGCGAACGGCGCAGGCGGCGGAATCCGGCGGAGAGGACGGAATAGACCTTTTCGATGGCGGCGACCGGGCTCCAGCGGAATCCGAAGATCAGCGTGAAGAAGACGGCCACGGCGCCGGCGATCCGCGGGGCGAGGACGGTCCGGCCGCCGATCGGGACGACCACCATGCGCATGAGGAAGCGGCCGACGTGCCCGCCGCCGTTGGCGTAGTCCACGACCGCGGAGGAGCCCTTGACGGCGTAGGAGGCGCTCATCAGCCAGAGCGTCTCGACGCAGAGCAGGAAGGTGACCGCCAGCAGCCGCCCGGAGACGCGGACGAAGGAGAGGCCGATCAGCTTGAGCCCCAGGAGGACGCCCCAGAGCAGGAAGAGCAGCGCGGGCAGCGCGCCGAAGAGCTCCATCACCGTCGTGGCGAACCGCCCGAAGACGTCGCCGGCGCGGGGATGCTGGAAGCCCTCGACCGCGAAGACGCACCCCAGCCCGAAGAGGGAGATGAGGATGAAGACCCAGCCCAGGACCTCGCGCGTCAGCGGCGACGAGGCGGTTTCGGACTTCTTGCCGCCGGCCTTGGATTTCGTCGATTTGCCTTTCTTCGCCATCGTCCGCAATAATAGATATTTCTTTAGATAGTTTTCGCGGCCTCCCCTCCCCGAATATTCTACGCTTTGGGAAATGGCACTGCTTCCCCGCGGCATGAGAAGGATCCCGAAGAGGCCGAGACGGGCGCTCCTCGCCCTGGGGAGCGCGTTCGCGGCCGCGGCCGTCGCGCTCTGGGTCATCCCCGCCTTCGGCACGCTCGGCGCCCTCCGCGACAACCTGGAGAACGTCCTCTACGACCTCGACTGGTCGATGAAATACGCCTTCGAGGCGGAGAGCGGCGCCGACCGGCCCCTCCGCGAGCCGAACATCGTGGTGGTCGACGTCGACGAAACCTCGCTCGACCGCCTCGGCCCCTTCAACTCCTGGCCCCGCACCCACCACGCCGAGGTCGTCCGCCGCCTCTCCGAAGGGGGCGCCTCCGCGATCGTCTTCGACATCCTCTTCCAGAACGCCGACTTCGGCCGGCGCGAGGCCGAGCGGGCGGAATCGGTCCTCTCGAAGGCGCTCGACGCCCGCGAGATGGAGCGGCTGCGCCCCGTGCTGCGCGGCGGGTTCAACGCCGACTCCGCGCTGATCGAGGAGGTGCGCCGCTCGGGCCGCGTGGTCGTCGGCGCCACCGGCAGCCCGAAGAGCGCCTACAGCCAGAGCGCCTGGAAGCCCTTCGCGACCGAGGAGTGGTTCGAGTCGAACAACCCCGCCTCCGCGACGATCCGGGAGGACTGGCGCTCCCCGTGGGGCTGGGCTCTGCTCGACAACGTCTTCCCCGAGCTCTCGCAAGCCGCCGCGCGGGTGGGGCTGACCAACGTGGTGCCCGACCCCGACGGCGTCCACCGCCGCGAGCCGCTGCTCCACTCCATCCCCTTCCCCGCCGACTCGTCCACGGGCCCGACGCGCCAGTACCCCGTGCTCGCGCTCCAGACCGCGCTGCTGCTGACGGGCGCCTCGCCCGACGAGCTGGTCGTGGAGCCGGGCCGCGCCGTCCGGCTGCCTCCCCCGCTGCGGCTCTTCCGCGCGCCGGAGGGGATCGCCGCCTCGCTCCCGGGCCTGACGCCCGGGATGATCGCCCGGCTGCGCGCCTCGAAGGGGGCGATCGACTCGCTGCCGCCCGGGTCCGACGAACTGCGCGCGACCACGCCGGTGGTCCTCCGGCGCGGCCAGGACGGCGAACTCGAGGCCGACGTCGAGGACGGCCAGACGCTCGAGGGCGAACTTCTCCGGAAGGCGATGGAGAGCGACGGCGAGGGCGACCTCGCGCTCGAGGACGAGGACGGCGAGGAGGTCGAAATCTGCGCCTACACCGCGCGGACGCTGCGCGAGGCCCGCGAACGCGCCGCCTCGCTGGAGCCGGGCCGCTCGGCGGTCCTCTCGCAGGAGATCCGCGTGCGCCGCGAATCCGACGGGACGCTCGTCTCGAACGCGCTCCTGCTGAAGGGCGAGACGCTGCGCGAGCTGCTCGACCTGCCCGAAGAGGCGCTGGAGAAGCTCGGGGAGGGCGACACGCTCTTCGTCGGGCGCGGCCTCGAGGTTCCGGTCGACGAACGCGGCGCGGTCCGCATCGGCTTCGCGGGCAAGGGGATGGGCTCCTTCAAGACAATCTCCTACGCCAGCGTGCTCGCCGGCGAGATCGACGACGGATTCTACCGGGGCAAGGTCTTCGTGCTGGGCTCCACCGCCAGCGGCCTCTTCGACATCGTCTCCGCGCCCGGCGACCGCGTCTTCCCGGGCATCTTCGTCCACGCGAACCTGCTGGAGAACATCCTGAACGGGCACGCCACGCGCGTCCCGCCGCCCCTTTCGGAAGCGCTCGTCGTCGTCCTGGCCGCGCTGCTGGTCGCGCTCCTGGCCTGGACGCTGCCCCCCTTCGTCTCGGGCCCGCTCGCCGTCGCGCTGGCGCTGGTCGGCTTCTCGCTGGGATTCAAGGAGTTCGTGGAGTCCGGCGTCTTCCACGGCATCGTCGACCCCCTGGTCGCCGCCGTCCTCGCCTTCCTGCTCTCGATGGCGTTGCGCTACCTGGTGGAGGCCAAGGACCGCCGGCACGCCGTGGCGGCCTTCAAGAGCTACATCTCCCCCGAGCTGATCGACCGCATGCTCGAAACCGGCGAAAAGCCCGCGCTCGGCGGCGAGAAGAAGCTGCTGACCGCCTATTTCACCGACATCCAGAGCTTCTCCACCTTCTCCGAGAAGATCGGCGACGCGGCCCGGCTGGTGGAGCTGATCAACGAGTACCTGACCGCCATGACCGACATCCTGCTGAAGAACGGCGGCACGCTCGACAAATACGAGGGCGACGCGATCATCGCCTTCTTCGGCGCCCCCGTCACCGTCCCCGACCACGCGCGCAAGGCCCTGCTCGCGGCGCTGGCCATGCAGAAGCGGCTGGCGGAGCTGCGCGCGAAGTGGAGCTCGGAGGGCGACAAGTGGCCCGACGCCGTGCGCGAGATGCGGATGCGGATCGGAATCAACTCCGGCGAGATCGTCACCGGGAACATGGGCTCCTCGATCCGGATGAACTACACGATGATGGGCGACGACGTCAACCTGGCCGCGCGCCTGGAGAGCGGCGCGAAGCAGTACGGCGTCTACGTCCTCGCCTCGGAGGCCACGATGAAGCTGGCCGGCGACGACGTCGTCGGGCGCCCGATCGACCGCCTGCGCGTGGTGGGCAAGAGCGAGCCGGTGCTGGTCTTCGAACCGCTCTGCGAACGGTCGGAGCTCACGCCCGAACTCGAGCGCCTGCTCGCGCTCTGGAACGAGGCGCGCGCCGCCTACGAGGCGATGGAATGGGACCGCGCCGAGGCGCTCTTCGCGCAATGCCAGGAGCTGGAGCCCAACCATCCCGACCGCCAGAAGGGATGCCGCACCACGCCGTCGCACGTCTTCGCCGCGCGGTGCCGCGAGTTCCGCGAGCATCCCCCGGTCGCGCCGGGCGAGAAGTGGGACGCGGTCTACACCGCCAAATCAAAATAAAGCCCGGGCGAATAAAAAGGGGAAGCCCGGGCGAACGATGACGCCGCCCGTTCGGGTCGGCGCCAAAAGCGGAGTAAGATTCAGAAGAAGCCCGGGCGAACGATGGCGTCGCCCGTTCGGGTCGGCGCCAAAAGTGGAGTAAGATTCAGAAGAAGCTCGGGCGAACGATGGCGCGGGCCGTCCGGCTCCGCGCGATCAGCGGATTTCGAAACCACGCGCAATGAAAGCGGGACTAGCCGCCGACGCCCTCGCGGAGGACGTCGGACATGGAGAAGAGGCGGTGTTCGCCCGACTCCAGCTTCGCCTTCAGGAAGGCCACCGCGTCGCAGGTCCCCTCGGCGTAGATCGCGCGGCCGCAGACGTTGTGGCGGAATTCGAAATGGACCGTCCCGTCGGGGCTGTCGATCGAGTAGGTGTGGAAGGCGTGCCCCTTCAGCGACTCCTCGGGAACGCCGAAGGCCAGCTGCGCCGCGGGCTCGCGGATCTTCTCGATCTTCTCGACGCTGGCGTCCAGCCCCCACTTCGCCATGGAGGCCACGACGGCCTTGGCGGTGCCGGAGGTGTCGGCCTTGCCGCTCTGGTGCGACTCGCGCACGGAGAGCTTCCATCCGGCGAAGAGCCCGGGGAACTCCTCGGCCGCCCGCTCGACCATCGCCTGGAAGCCGACGATCTGCTTGGCCATGTTGGGCGCCACCACGCAGCCCAGCCCGGCGCCGGAGAGCAGCTCGCGCAGCTTCGCGCGGTCGCCGCCCGTGGTCCCCATCACGAAGGGGATCTTGTGGCGCACGTAGAACTCGGCGTTTCCGTTGACCGCGTCGGGATGGGTGTAGTCCACGGCGATCAGGCCGGGGCGGTCCATCAGGATCTCGCCGATCCGCTCGTCGCGGTCGTGGTCCTTGAGGAAGGCGATCTCCATGCCGTCGAGCTCCATCGAGTCCTCGCGGATCGCCTCGCCGGTCAGGGCGAAGGGGACGAGCGTCCAGCCGCGCCGGAGCGCGGCGCGGGCCACTTCGCGGCCCATGTTTCCGGGAAGACCGTTGACCATCACGACGGGATTTGCCATTATATTTCACCTCGGGGGGAAGTTTTCCCCAAAACTAAAAACTGCGAGCGAACGATGTCCGTCCTGAACGAAATCCGGATTCCCGACCGCCCCGAGAGCGGAACCCTCTGCGCGGGCGCCGACGTCGGCGGAACGACCGTCAAGCTCGCCCTGGCCGACGATTCGGGCGCCGTCCGCGCGCTCGAGCCGATCCCCACGCGCGGCGCGGACCCGGCGCGGACGCTCGACGCCGTCGCGGAGCGCCTCTCCCGCGAGGCCGGATCCCTCCCGATTTCGCGCTGCGGCGCCGGCTTCCCGGGCATCGTGCGCGACGAGGCCGCGATCGTCGGGTCGCCGAACATGCCGCAGTGGACCGGAATCGACGTGGCCGCGGAACTGCGCGGGCGCCTGGGCGCCCCGGTCCGGGTCGGCAACGACGCCAACGTGGCCGCGCTGGCCGAGAGCCGCATGGGCGGCGCCAGGGCGGTCGACCATCTTCTCTTCCTCACGCTCGGCACGGGCGTGGGCACCGGGATCGTCGCCGGCGGCCGGATCCTCTCCGGCCACGGGGGCTTCGCGGGCGAGGGCGGCCACGTCACCGTCCGGCCCGACGGACTCCCCTGCGGCTGCGGGCGGAAGGGCTGTCTGGAGGCCCACTTCTCCGAACTGGGGCTCGTGGAGAGCGCCCGAAGGGCCGGGCGGCCCGTCGGGAGCGCCAAGGAGCTCTTCGACCTCGCCAAGGCGGGCGACGCCGGCGCGCTCGAGCTGCTCGACGAGGGGCTCGACTGCCTGGCCGTCGGCATCTCGGACCTCTGCGCCGTCCTCGACCCCGAGGAGGTGGTCCTCGGCGGCGGAATCGCCAAGGCCGGCCCCTTCCTCCTCGAGCGGCTCGCCCCCCATCTGGAGCGGCGCGTCCGCTACCCGGGCTACGTCCTCCCCCGCGTCCGCCTCTCCGCGCTGGGAAGCGACGCCGGCGTGCTCGGGGCGCTCGAGCTCGGGCTCCGGTAGGGCCCCGCCGTCCGTTTCTACATTTTTGTCGAAATGGCCGGCGCATACCCCAAAGGCGAACGCAACGACGCGGACCTCATCAACGAGGTCTCGCTGGCCATCGACCACATCGACGACACCGAGCAGCTGCTCGAGACGGTCCTGGAGCTGATCCACAACCACGGCTTCACCTGGGCCGCGCTCAAGGTGGCCGACCCGCGCACCGGCGAAATCCGCATCCACAACTCCAGCGGCCTCTCGGACGACCAGATGCGCAAGGGGCGCTACCGGCTGGGCGAAGGGGTGACCGGCACCGTCTTCGAGACGGGCGAGCCCGTCGTCATCCCCCACATCCTCGAGGACCGGCGCTACCTCAACCGCACCGGCAGCGCCACCGAGGACGGCGCCTTCTACTGCTACCCGATCAAGAACCGCGGCCAGGTGCTGGGCGCCCTCTCGGCCCTCTCCCCCTCCTGCTCGCCGCAGGTCCACCGCCACCACGTCAACCTCTTCACCGTGCTGGTGCCCATCATCACCCAGAGCTTCCGCATCGCCGAGCGCATCTGGCAGGAGAGCGAGGGGCTGCAGGAGGAGAACCGCCGGCTCCGCCAGGACCTGGGGACCAAGCGCAGCATCGGCAACCTCGTGGGCCGCTCCTCGAAGATGCTGGCCGTGCTGGAGCAGATCGAGCAGGTGGCCCCCACCGGCGCCATCGTGCTGATCTCGGGCGAAGGCGGCTCCGGCAAGGAGATGGTGGCCGACGCGATCCACTTCCGCTCCCCGCGCAAGGACCGCCCCATGCTCAAGGTCTGCTGCGCCGACGCGGCCGAGAACATGCTCGACGGCGAGCTCTTCGGCTACGAGAACGGCGTCCTCTCGGGGACGGTGCTCCACAAGCGGGGCAAGATCGAGATGGCCGAGGGGGGCACGCTGCTGCTCGACGAGGTGGGGGCCCTGCCGCGCCCGCTCCAGACCAAGCTGCTCCGCTACCTCCAGGAGCGCGAGTTCCAGCGCCTGGGCGGAAGCCAGACCTTCCAGAGCGACGTGCGGATCATCGCCACCACGCACGGCGACCTGGGCGAGGCCGTGGCGCGCGGCGAGTTCCGCGAGGACCTCTTCTACCGGCTCAACGTCTTCCCGATCCGCGTCCCGCCGCTCCGCGAGCGCAAGACCGACATCATCCTCCTGGCGAACTTCTTCCTGCAGAAGTACAACGACGAGAACCACCTCAACGTCAAGCGCCTCTCCACGCCCGCCATCGACCTGCTGATGAGCTACCACTGGCCGGGGAACGTGCGCGAGCTGGAGAACTGCATCGAGCGCGCGGTCATCTCCAGCAAGGGCGACACGCTGCGCGCCATGGACATGCCCCCCTCGCTGCAGGTGGCCGAGAACGACGCCGCAGACGAGGCGGCCGCCAGCTGGAGCCTTCCCCAGGCCGTCGTCAACCTCGAGAAGGAGATGATCTACGAGGCGCTCAAGCAGACCAAGGGGCACCAGGGTCTGGCGGCGCGCAAGCTGGGGATCACCGAGCGCCAGCTCGGCTACAAGATGGCGAAGTACAACATCGTCCGCAGCGCGGCGGCCGCTCCGGCGAACGGAACGCGATGATCCCCCTCTCCCCGATCGGGCTCTGGGCCTCGCTCCCCGCCCCCGCGGCGCGCCTCCTCCACGCCGGGCTCGCCCGCGCGGCGCTGGCGCTCAAGCCGAAGCTGCGCGCGAAGACGGAGCGCGCCCTCGCCGGGGCCGCCCCCTTCCTGGAGGCCGTTCCCGAACCGCGCGAGGCGCTGGCCGCCCTGGCCGAGAACGTCCGGCTCTCGGCGCGCCTGCTCGCCGACCCCGGGTTCGCCGGGCGGACGCGGGTCGACGGGCTGGAGGAGCTCGCCCGCGCGGCGTCCCAAAGCCCCTTCGCCGTCGTCTGCGGCGTCCACCAGGGGCTTTGGGAACTGCTCCCCCGGAGCCTCGCCGCGCGGGGCTACGACGTCCGCGTGCCCGCCGCGCGACTGCGCCACTTCGACCGCGCGGTCTCCCGGCTGCGCTCCCCGGACGGCGCGGCGGGCCTCCCGGTCCGCTACTTCCCGGGCGAAGAGCTCCCGCGCGAAATCCGCGCCCTCGCCCGC
>CADBQJ010000152.1 GCA_902796785.1 Fibrobacter succinogenes | reverse complement strand
GATCGTCGGGGTCGTTGCCCGAGGTGGAGGAATCGCCGCAGGAGGCGATCAGCATCGCCAGAGCGGCCGCGAAAAAGAGGTTGGAGCGCAAGGTCATCGTTCGTTCTCCCGATTTGCCTGGCACTAAATGTAATTCAGGTCTCAGGAGGAACTAGGGATTAGCGGTTAGGGATCAGGGATTAGGGGAATAATGGCCTACGGCAAAAATTAGGGATTAGTGGTCAGGGATCAGGGATTAATGCGTACAATGGCCTTCGGCATTAAATGAAAAAGACTCCCTCGCGGGAGGCCTTTCATCAACTTGCGCGAAGCGGATTCTACGCACTGAGACCTGAGACCTGACCACTGACCACTAATTCTCCGGGAACAACGCGGGCGCGATTTCGTCCAGGAGGAGCCAGCCGTCGCCGCGCAGGCGGAGCCGGCCGCCGACGCGTTCCAGGGCGCCGCGCGCGATCCAGGGCCCGGCCCGTTCCATCAGGCGCGCGGCGGCGTTCGGCTCCGGCGACAGCGCGGCGACGGTCTCCGGCTCGAACCCCTCCGCGAGACGCAGCCCGAGCCAGACCGCCTCCTCGAACCGCTCGAGCGGCCCGAGCGGGTCGCGCTCCGGAGCCGGTTCGCCGGCCAGGACGGCGGCCCGCCACGCGGGGAAGGACTTCGGGTTCGAGAAGCGCAGCGACCGCCCGTCGTAGCCGTGGGCGCCGGGCCCGAGCCCGAGATAGGGCTCCCCGCGCCAGTAGGCGCGGTTGTGGCGCGACTCGAACCCGGGCCTCGCGAAGTTGGAGAGCTCGTACCGCGCCAGCCCGGCTTCGGCGCAGAGCTCGACCCCGCGCGAATAGCACTCCGCGTAGATCTCCTCGTCCACGCCGAGCTCCCCGCGCGCCGCCCGCTGCGCGAAGAGGGTCTTCCCCTCCAGCCCGAGGCCGTAGAAGGAGAGGTGCGGCACGCCGGTCGCGAGGAGCTCGCGCAGCCCGGAGAGGAACTCGGCGGCGCTCTGCCCGGGAAGGGCGAACATGAGGTCGGCCGTGACGGAGAGGCCGGAGTCCAGCAGGAGCGACAGCGCGGAGAGGGCGCGGGCGCGGTCGTGGACGCGGCCGATGGCCCGGAGCGTGCGGTCGTCGAGGCTCTGGACCCCCAGGGAGACGCGCGTGAAGCCGAGCTCCTTCCAGAGGGCGATCCTCTCGGGCGAGACGTCGTCGGGGTTGGCCTCTATCGTCGCCTCGACGGAATCGACCTCGAAGGCCCCGCGGACGGCCTCCACGGCGTCGGCGAGAACCGGTCCGTCGAGAATGGAAGGGGTCCCGCCGCCGAAGTAGAGCGTGTCGAAACGGCTCTTTCCCCAGTCGAACTCCCCGACCGGCCGTTCGCGCCAGGCGAGCGCCTCGCGACGGAGCGTCGAAAGCCACTCCCCGTGGAGGCGGGGTGGAGCGGCCATCGTCGCGAAATCGCAGTAGGGGCAGACGCTGGCGCAGAAGGGGACGTGGACGTAGAGGGCCGGCACGGCGGAAAAGATAGGTTTGGCGGCCTTGCTATATTTGCGTTTCCATGAATCTCGCGGAATTCGACCAAATCGACCGTTTCGCCGTCCACCTCGAGGATCTGCTCGAAAAGGCGATTCGCGACGGTTCCTTCGGCTGGCTGCAGAAGGAGATGGAAAAGGCGGTCCGCGGCCTTCCCCCGGAAGTCTCCCTCCGCGTGAAGATGAAGGTGGAGCTGGTCCACGAGGACCGCGAAAACGCCCTCCGCCTCTCCTCCATGGGCTTCTCCGCCGCCGGCACCGGCTCCGACCCCTCCGTCCAGCCCCACGCCGACCCGCTTTTCGACGGCGCGACGATGCAGACCTACGAGGTGCTGGGGAACCTCCACCGCGCGCCGCACGACGTCTGCCCCAACTGCTGGGCCCCCTGGTCCGACAAGATGAGCCGCCTGCGCTGCCCCCACTGCTTCGTCGAAATGGGCAAGGAGGTGCGCGTCGTGGTGGAAAAGGGGCTCTGCCCCAACTGCGAACAGGGGAAGGTCTCCCCCGACGACCCCGTCTGCCCCAGCTGCAACCGCCGGATCGACCCGAGCTGCGTCGTCTGGCGCTGAAGGAGCCGCCGAACATGCGCCGCGCGTCCGCTTCCGCACTTTGCGCCCTCCTCTGCGCGCTCCTGCTCTCCTGCGCCGACGAAAAGCCCGCGAAGGAGACCGTCGTCGTCTCGATTCCCCCGCTGCGGACGCTGGTCGCCGGCCTGCTCGATTCCGCCGTCGACGTGCGGACCCTCGTCCCCTCCGGCGCGTCGCCCGAGCAGTTCGAGCCCTCGCCGGAGGACATCCGAGCCCTT
>CADBQJ010000151.1 GCA_902796785.1 Fibrobacter succinogenes | reverse complement strand
GCCCCAGTATCCGAGCATGGTGGTGTCGTTGTTCTTCCAGACGATGTCGCCGTTCGCGGTCACCTCGTTGCCGAAGACGACGACGTGTGTCATCTTCGACATGTAGGCGTCGTTCCAGGTGGTGCCGGAGGTGCCGCCCTGGGCGTAGCCGACGATCTTGAACGCGGGCTCGTCCGCGATGGGCGTGTAGTCGGCGAAGGGGTCGAACTCCGGCTCGGGGTCGGAGTACTGTCGCCCTTCCGCCTTCCCGAAGAGGATGTAGTGCCAGCCGGCGGTCTCGTCGTCGCAGCCGGGGCCGTAGATCGCGGCGTAGTCGTCGTTGCGCCCGCAGTAGCCCTCGCCCGAGAAGTCGTCGGGCACGCCGGAGTACTTCAGCCCGAGGACGCGCCCGGTGTCGAGGTAGTGCTGTCGGAGCGCGTCGCCGTCGTTCATCGCGGCGTCGCACGGCGCCTCGGCGACCCGGCACGACTTCCAGTAGACGAGGTTCCAGAAGTCGCAGGGGATTTCCGTCTCGGAGTCGGCGCGTTCCGAGCACTGCGCCTTCAGGTTCCACCATCGCCCCTCGGCTTCGCCCGAGGCGGCGAAGTGGTCCGCCAGGCGCGCGGAATCGGCGGAGTCGAGCGCGGCGCAGTCCGCGATCCCCATGCTCTCGCGCAGGTCGGGGTTCAGGAAGCAGTATTCGGCCGGCGAGAGCTCGGCCCGTTCGCCGCTTCCTGAGGAGGAGCTGCCGCCGTTTCCGGAGGTGCCGGATGCGCCGTCGTCGGAACAGCCGGCGGAGAATGCGGCGAGCGCCAGCGCGGCGAGCGCGGCGGGAAGCGCGGAAAGGGTCGCGGTTTTCATCTCTGTCCCCCGGGGCTGCGGGATTTTCCTTTCCCGAAATCTACGCCTCGCGACGGCCCGGGCTTTGTAAAACCGGGCTTGCGGAGCCGTTCGAATAGGCCGAAAAGGGGATTTCCGGTTCCCGCGCGCCGGTGGCCTACGGATCGTAGACCAGGCGCACTTCGTCCACGTCGAGCGCGGATCCCGCGGAGCCGTTGTAGTGGTTGCCGTCGGCGCTCGAGGCCATCACGACGCGGATGTGGGTCACGTCGTAGTCGGCGTAGGCGTCGCCCCGCGTGACGGCGTTGAAGATGCCGTTCTTGTTTTCGAGCGAGGTCGCGAAGGTGGCCGAGCGGAAGACGGGGGAGCCCGCCAGGGGCTCGCCGTATTTCAGCCGGAGGCGGATGACGCGGAACCCGTCGGCGTCCGGTTCGGAAATCGACTCCACGTCGGGCGGCGTCAGGTCGTGGTCGGTTCTGGAGCGGTACCAGGCGGAGGCCACGAGATAGTTCTTCTGCGCGGTGCTGCGGCCGACGTTGCTGTTGCGGTCGCCCCGGTTCTCCAGCAGCACGTAGAGGTCGCAGGAGTCCTGCCCCGCGGGGGAGTATTTCGCCGTGAATTCGATGGCGGACGGACGGCCGGCGAAGGGGCGCCCGAAGTCGATCAGCTCGTTGCCGTCCTTGTACGAGGACATGTTGAGCGCGCCCACCCCCTTGGGGTTCATCTTGGCGGTGAAAAGGTTGCCGCTGGCCAGCTTGACGTTGTTGACCGTCTCCAGATGGGCGTAGACGCGGCTTCCGCTGCTCTGCCTCTGCGTGAGGATGATGTCGCCGACCAGGGTCACGCCGTACTGGTTGCCGTTGTCCCAGAGGGTGTCGAACGTCGCCGAGCTTCCGGGAACGGTCCAGTGGCCCGTCATCACGGTCTTGCCGGTGGAGGTCCAGCTGTCGAAGTCCGCGAAGGGAATCTGGTAGCCCGCCTGCACGCGGTATTCCTCGATCAGTCCCATGTCGTTGGCCACAGTCAAGACGACCGAACGCGAGAGGTCGGCGGTTTCGCCGGAGACGAGTCCGGTCGCCGTCGCGTTTTCGCTCAGCGAGAAGGAGACAGGCAGGTGCTTCAGGTCGGCCAGGTAGTCGGTCTCCACGAAGACCGTGCGGGCGACGGTGTCGATCGCCACCGCGTTCGTTCCGCTGGAGAAGGAGAGCAGGCGCGGCGGAGGCGAGGCGACGAAGTCGTCGGGCGCGTTGACCACCGCCAGCAGGTACTCCTTCGTCGAGCCGTCCTCGGCGGTCACCCGGAAACCGACGGGGGAGGAGAAGTCCGTGACGCCGTAGGGGTCGGGCTCCACGGCGGCGCCTTCGCCCAGCTTGACGGCGCTCACTTCGAGCGCGGTCAGCGGAACTCCCGCGGGGACCATCGCCGCGAGGGTGTCGGGCAGTCCTTCGCCGCCGGGGAAGAGGTTCATCGCCACCTGCCCGACGAACGTCACGGAGAACGAGACGTCGTTGCTCTTCGGCTTGGGCTTGTCGCCGCCTCCCTGGCCGCCGTTCCCGCCGCCTTCGCCTTCTCCCCCTTCCAGGGTCACCTCCACCTGCGAAAGCCAGAGGTCGCGCTTGCCCGATTCCGACACCGAGACCAGGTAGATCTTCCCGCTCTTCGGCAGCTGCACGCGGTCGCCCTTTTCGTAGGGCCGCTTCGCGATCGCCACCCGGCGGGCCAGGGAGTCGCG
>CADBQJ010000150.1 GCA_902796785.1 Fibrobacter succinogenes | reverse complement strand
TAATCGAAAGGTCACGCGTCCGACTCGCGTCGGTGGCTCTCCCGAACGGCCGTCCCCCTCCGGACGGCCGTTTTCCTTTTTCCCGCCGAAAAAGCGAAGGCGTCCCGAGGAGGGGCGCCTTTTTCGCGGGGGCGGGGGAGGCCTAGTAGTTCAGGCCGAGCTGGAGGCCGGCGCTGGCGTTGGGGTTGACCCAGCCGTCGATGTCCCAGAGCACGCTGTAGGTGAGGGCGATGTCGAGCTGGATGGAGGAGCTGCGGAAGAGGACGGTGCCGGCGTAGCCGGTGAGGGGGAGGCCCCAGGCCCAGTTGTTGCGGCTGCGGTAGCCGTTGTAGGAGTAGCCCAGGCCGATGCCGCCGCCGACGTAGGGGGCCGTGTCGTCCGTGGTGAAGTAGTAGCGGCCGCCGATGGTGATGAAGTGCTGCCAGAAGCCGTCGTCGCTCCAGTTGATGGGCATGACCAGCTGGGTCAGCAGGGTGACGCCGCCGTGGGCGGTCACTTCCCAGAGACGGCCCCAGGTGACGTTGAGGGAGGCCTGGCCTTCGCCGTCGAAGTCGTGCCAGTAGCCGCCGCCGAGGCGGAAGGTGCCGAAGGCGGCGGTGCGGGACTTGCGGAGGACGCGTTCGTTTTCGGCGCGCTGCGCGGCGTACGCCGCGTCGTCGTTGGCCGGGGCGGCCTGGGCCTGGGCGGGTTCCTGCTGGACGGGGGCCGGGGCGGGCGCGGGCTGCGCGGCGTAGCCGGCGTCGTTCAGGCTGCCGACGGAGGAGGCCTGGGCGGCGGGGAAGAGGGCCGAGGCGGCGGCCGAGATGGCCTCGTCGATGGTTTCCATGGAGGCGGCCTTCTGCTGCGAGGAGGCCTTCGTTTCGCCGCCGACGATCACGTCGGCGTTGAGCATCACCTGGGAGCCCAGGGGCATCAGCGTGATCTGCACCTGCGCGTCGCCGAAGTCGGCGGAGGAGTTCTGCGCGGCGGCGGAGAAGGCGCTCTTGGAAATCATCTCCACGGTGGGGACGAACGATTCGTAGGAGGCGTCCGCCTTGACGGGGAGGACGGTCACGTTGCCGGCGAAGGCCGCGCCCGAGACGAGGGCGACGGCGGCGAGAATGGAGAGGATTTTCTTCATGGAGAACTCCTTTTGCATGTGCCCCAAAAATAGCAAGAATCGCCGCTTTGGCCACTTCGCGGCGATTCCGGGGCAAAAAGAGAGGGGACCTCTCGGTCCCCCGTTCCTTCGTTTTCGCGCGTTCTAGAACGCGTAGAGGAGGTTGACGTTGATGGTGTAGTACCACCACTGGCTGCCGTCGCCGAAGACCGGGGTGCGGCCGGGGTCGCCCTTCGGGTTCTTGTCGGCGGTGGTCGCTTCGGGGCCCTTGGCCTGTTCGCCGCCCACTTCGTTGTTCAGTTCGTCGTAGGTGGAGAACTTCACGCCCAGTTCCGCCGAGGCGAGGACGCCGAATTCGGGCATGAACTTGTAGAGGTAGCCCACTTCGGAGGTGGGGATGAAGTTCTGGTAGGAGAACTTGTTGGAGTACCAGACGTTCGTGCCCTGCTTCTGGCGTTCGTATTCGGTGATGATGTGGAAGATCTTGCCGCCGAGCCCGTAGAAGAGCCCTTCGTCGATCTGGTTGTGGAAGTAGCGGACCTTGGCGCCGACGCCGATCAGCAGGTTCTTGCCGTCGCGCATGTTCTGGTCGGTGGTCGATTCGGGGAGGTCCTTGGTCTGCCAGACGGTGATCGGGAAGGTGACCGCGGCGACGCCGTCGAAGACCACGCGGGTGTAGGCGATGTCGTAGGCCCAGAGCTTGTTGGCCAGGCCGCCGGAGAAGCCCGCTTCGATCATGTTGTCCTTCTTGGCGCGGCCCAGCTTGCGGCCGAAGTCCTTGGCGTTGACGAACTCCTTGTCCTTCTGGGCGCGGCGGTCCTCGGCGGCCACCTCTTCCTCGTAGCTCATCGGCTTCGAGGATTCGGAGACGGCTTCGGCGGAGCTTTCGCCGGTTTCCTCGAGGACGGCTTCGGACGATTCGGAGAAGGAGGCGTCGTCGTCCTGCGCGCAGAGGGGGAGCGCGGCGAGAAGGGCGAGAGCCAGGGCGGTGCGAATGGTGGATTTCATCGGCGACCTCAAAAATCGGTACCGACAGAATTTAGCTTTTCGGCCAAAAAAATGGGGCTGTTAGGCGAGACTTTACACGCTCAGAAGAGGTAGCTGCCCGACAGTTCCACCGTCCAGTGGAAGCCCGTTTCGGTCCACGGCGGGTCGCCCCGGGGGTCCGTGGAGGGGGGATTGCCCGTGGAGGGGTCCTCTTTCTCGTTGGAATGGCTGTCGTAGGAGCTGAAAAGCACCCCCAGTTCCACCGCGCCGGTCACGCTCCAGTTGGAGGTGAGGCGGTGGGTGTAGCCGCCCGTGGCCACCGGGATGAAGTCCATGTAGCGGAATTCGAACTGGATGGGCTTGCTGCCGCCGGCACGCCGTTCGTAGGTGGAGATGATCCGCCAGAAGCGCATGCCGATGCCGTAGAAGGGGCTGGAGGCGACGTCGCCGGGGAGCCAGCGGAAGATCAGGCCGCTGCCGTAGAGGACGTTCAGCACGTCGTAGGCCTTGCGCTCGGGCGAGGTGGCGTCGATCCAGAAGTTGACCGGGATGTGGACCATCGTCTTGCCGTTGTCGAAGAAGCGCTCGTAGGCGAACCCCGGGGCGACGAAGGTGTTGCCCATCCCGCCCTGGACGGCGAGGGTGAGGCCGTGGGTGCGGGTCGCCTGGCCCAGCTCGATGCCGATGTCGGCGTCGGAGTAGAGCTCGCCCTGGGCGAAGGCGAGCGGCGCGGAGAGGAGCAGGAGGCAGAGGAAGAGGGCTTTCGATTTCATCATAGACCGACGCTGAATTCAAAGAGGAAGAACCGTTCCGGGGCCTGTCCGGTGTAGTAGCCGGCCTCTTCGGCCCAGGTGACGAACTCGAAGTTCAGGACGCGCAGCAGCTCGAGCCCGGCGCCCAGCGTGAAGTAGCCGCCCTTGAAGCCCATGGCCCCGCGCGCCTTCATCACGCGGGCGTTGGAGCCCAGGCGCATCGACGGGACGGCCAGCAGCACCTGCTCCACCTCGAAGCCGAAGTTCAGGTGCGAGAGCGGCTTGTAGTTCCGGTCGTCGTTGAGCATGTCCTCGTAGTCGACCGCGAAGTTGACCTTGCGGGCGTAGGCGGTGTTGCGCTGCAGCTTGCGGGGCGAGAAGGCGAAGCCGGCGGTCAGCTCGGGGGTGACCGTCTCGCCGCCGTAGCCGTCGACGAAGAGGTTCTGCACGGCCGCGCCGAAGCGCCATTCGCGCGCGAACTGCCACATCAGGCCGACGTCGAAGGCGTGGTCCATCGAGAAGGAGGTCAGGTCGTCCACCACGTGGTCCGTCACGTCGCTCAGCTCGTCCTCCAGCCGGTCGCGCAGCTCGTCGGGCGAAAGGCCGTCGGCCAGCGAGACTTCGTAGCGGCCGATGGTCGCCTTCTCCACCATGCGGTAGCCCAGGCCGACGCTGAAGTTCTTCCCGATGCCGAAGGCCCAGGCCAGCTGGCCCACCGCCACGGCGGAGATCTCGTCGATGACGGCGGAGGGGGTGATCACGCCGATGTCGAAGGCGGGGCGCACCTCGGCTTCGCTCCAGAGGGCCGCGCCGAAGTGCTTGAAGGCCACTTCGCCGTGGATCGGCCGCAGCCCCACCGGGAAGAACATCCCGTCGATGACCAGCGCGTCCTTGAAGAAGTCGTCGTCGGCGAGCAGCGTGCCCAGGGCGTCGTCGTCGAGATGGCGGAGCGTCTTCTTGTGCTCGTCGTAGAAGGTCCAGCCGCTGGTCGTCATCTGGAAGAGGTCGGGGAGCTTCAGCGAGGAGATGACCGCGAGACGGAGGTCGAGCCAGTTGTCGGGGTAGTAGCCCAGCTCGGGGTTTTCCTTGTAGTTCCCCAGGCGGCCCATCAGGTTGAGGCCGGCGGGGGTGTAGTAGATGGCGTCGCGGTCTTCGGCCACGGCCACGAAGGCGTTGCCCATCCCCAGGGCGCGGATGGCCTGGTGGTTGGGGCCCTTGCGCGCGTGGAGCGACGTCGCGGCGAGCAGGACCAGGAGGAGAACGAGGATCTTCTTCATCGCCGCCTCCTAGACGCCCAGGTCTTCGTCGATCAGGCCGTCGCCGTCGTCGTCCGAGCCGTTGAGCTTCTCTTCGTCGACGCGGCCGTCGCCGTCGTTGTCCTTGCCGTCGGGAAGGCGGAAATAGTCCACCTTGACCGACACCTCCTCGATCGACTCCTGGATGGCGCTCTTCTCCACGCTGGCCGAGTGGCCGGCGTATTCGCCGCCGATGACGCCGTTGGTGTCGGCGTTGAGCATGTCGGAGGAGAGGGCCAGCACCTGGCGCAGCCCGTCGGAGAGCTCGTCCATCGCGACGTTGACCGTCCCGGCGATCTGCGGGTCGGAGACCGCGGCCGCGATGACGGGGGAGTCGAAGAGGCAGGTCGGGTCGACGATGGGGACGCAGGAGGAGGTGTC
>CADBQJ010000149.1 GCA_902796785.1 Fibrobacter succinogenes | reverse complement strand
TGCGGCGAATGCGGTTGCGACGACTGCCGCCGCGATGAGGACGACTCCCCCGCCGGCTTCCTGCCCGGGCTGAAGGCGATCCTGCGCTACGGGCTGGTCGACATGGTGGGCAACGTGGCCAAGTGGCTGGCGATCGGGCTCGCGCTGGGCGCGCTGGTCGCCGCCTTCGTCCCGGGCGACTTCTTCCTGGCGCTGCGCGACCGGCCGCTGCTCTGCATGCTGGCCGTGCTGCTTCTGGCCATGCCGACCTACACCTGCGCCACGGGCTCGATTCCGCTCGCGCTGGCGCTCGTGGCGAAGGGGATCACGCCCGGCGCCGCGCTCGTGCTGCTGATGGCGGGCCCGGCGACCAGCGTCGCCTCGATGACCGTGGTGGGCAGGGCCTTCGGCAAGCGCGCGCTCTTCGCCTACCTGGCGAGCATCGCGGGCGGGGCGCTGTTCTTCGGCTGGATCGTCGACGCGTTCCTGATGGAGACGTTCCTTTCGGCCATGCCGCTCGGTTCCGCCGCGTGCCACGCCGGCCACGGCGCCGTCGGCGCGTTCGACTGCGCCTGCGCCGCGCTCCTGGCCGGGCTGATGGTTTATTCCAGACTTCCGAGGAAAAGCAGAATCGCAAAGGAGGCCGCCATGGTCCGGACTTTCGTCGTGAAGGGAATGTCGTGCAACCACTGCAAGGCGAGCGTGGAAAAGGCCGCGCGGGCGCTTCCGGGCGTGAAAGCCGCCGAGGCGGACGTGGCGAAGGGAACGCTCGCCGTCGAAGGCGAAGTGGACGCCGAGGCGCTGCGCAGGGCCGTCGAGGATGCCGGATTCGAGTTCGGCGGTGCGCTCTAGCCCCGGCGGCGCGGGCGCTCAGAGCTCGTTGAAGTCGGCGTCGACGACGACGTCGTCGAACTCGTAGCCCGGGAAGGCCTCGCGGACTTCGGCGAGGACCTCGTCGCGCACGCGGTCGCGGTCGGGCGCGTCGAAGCTCACCACGAGGTCGAACCGGGCCTTCTTCGCCGCGACGTCGGCGTGGAAGCCGTGGACGCCGCGCACGTGTTCGTGGCCGAGCGCGAGTTCCCGGACCTTGTCGCGCATGCGGACCGCCTCGACGTCGCCCGCGTCGATCGCGTAGACGCTCACCCCCGCGAGGATCACGCGGTGGCGCTCGCGGACCGTCTCGACGATCTCGCGGGTCAGTTCGTCGATTCTCGCCGCGGACCAGTCGCCGGGCACCTCGACGTGGATCGAGCCGAGGAAGGCGCCGGGCCCGTAGTCGTTCAGCACCAGGTCGTAGGCCCCGGCCACCCCCTCGAACGAGGCGACGGTCGCCTTGACCTCGCGGGCCAGGTCGACGCCGGCCCCTTCGCCCAGCAGGCGCGAGACGGTGTCGCGGACCATGCCGACGCCCGACTTGACGATCACGAGCGAGATGAGCGCGCCCAGCCAGGCCTCGAGCGAAAGGCCGGTCGTCATGAAGAGGACCGCCGCCGCCAGCGTGGAGGCCGAAATGACGGCGTCGAGCCGCGCGTCCTCGCCGGAATTGACGAGCGCGTCGGAGTCGACCCGCTTGCCCACGCGCTTGACGTGGACGCCCAGGGCGATCTTCGCCAGGACCGCCGCGGCCACGATGACCAGCGCGGAAGCGCCGTAGTCGGGCGTTTCGGGCTCGACGATCTTCTTGACGGACTCGGTGAACGAGGCGACGCCGGCGTAGAGCACGAGGAGCGAGATGACCAGCGCGCTCAGGTACTCGATCCGGCCGTAGCCGAAGGGGTGCTTCCGGTCGGGCCGCCGGCGCGCCAGCTTCGTCCCGACGACGGTGATGATCGAGGCGGCCGCGTCGGAGAGGTTGTTCACGGCGTCGAGCGCGATGGCGATGGAGTTCGTCGCCAGCCCGACCGCGGCCTTGAAGGCGGAGAGAAGGACGTTCGCGACGATGCCCAGCACGCTCGCGCGGACGATCGCCCGGTCGCGGCTTTCCCCGGAAATGACTTCGGTTTGCATTTTCAAACCTCCTCGGGCCTCAGTCGAAAAAATCGATTGCGGCGCTCTCGCCTCCCGGCATCGGTACCATGTCCCAGTAGTGTTCG
>CADBQJ010000148.1 GCA_902796785.1 Fibrobacter succinogenes | reverse complement strand
CGTGCGGAGCTCGGTCAGCTTCGCGTCCGGCCCGAGCACGGCGCGCGGGCGGCCGCGGGTCGAGCCGTGCACGTAGTCCACCACGATGGCGGCCTCGCCCGAGGCGGCGAACTCGCGGACCAGCTTCAGGTCGACGGTCTTCTTCGTTTCGAGGAACTTGGCGTAGACCCCGCGGAGGTCGACCGTCTCGCCGACGTAGGGACCGTCGTCGACGTAGCGGTGCGAGGGCATGAGCCCGTTGGCCAGGTCGGTGACGACGGAGGTGATCTCGGGGCCGGCGGGGCCGCCGTCGGCGGGGTTGAACTTGAAGCCGGAGTAGTTGGCCGGGTTGTGCGAGGGGGTCAGGTTGACGGCGCAGGCCATGCCCAGCGTCTCCACGCCCGCGGAATACTCGGGGGTGCTCGCCTCGCCCGCGTAGACCGTGCGGACGCCGGCGCGCCGGAAGACGCCGGCCACCACCGCGGCGAAGCGCGGCCCCATGAAGCGGTTGTCGTGGCCGATCAGGACGCCGCGCCGGGCGAAGTCGGCGAAGTCCTTCACGCCGAGCGCCTTCAGCAGGGCGGCGTCGGCCTCGCGGTACATCTTCACGATCGCCTCGGCCACCACCTGCACGTTGCGCACGGTGAACTCGGTCCCCAGCTCGCCGCGCCAGCCCGAGGTGCCGAACGAGACCGCCGCGGGGGCGTCGGAGGTCAGCACGAGCCGCTCGACCTCCGCCAGGAGCTCGCTCCTGCGGTCGCCGGGGTTGGAGAGAAGCTGTTTCCAAATTTCTTCTGCGGAGTTCTGCATGGCGGTCCTCTTGCCGGGTTCTGTCGTTTTCCGCAATATAGCCACTCGGGCTCCCTTCCGTTGCTAGATTTCGGGCGTCCGGACGTTCCGGCGAGGAGAGACCATGGCCATCAGATCCGCAAGCGACATCCACGGCGTCTACGTCGCGCTCTTCACCCCCCTGCGCGAAGACGACCCCAAGCGCCTGCGCAACTCCATCGACTACGACAAGGCCGCGAAGATGATCGACGACCTGGTCGCCGTCGGCGTCCAGGGGATCATCCCCGTGGGCACCACCGGCCAGTCGGCCACCGTCTCGCACCGCCAGCACCTCGACTTCATCAAGTTCGCGGTGGAGCACGTGGACGGGCGCGTCGACGTCATCGCCGGCGCGGGCTCCAACTGCACGCGCGAATCCATCGAGATGATCGAGGAAGTGGAGAAGATCGCCGAAGTGCCCGTGCTCTGCGTGACCGGCTACTACAACAACCCCACGCAGGAAGGCATCCGCGAGCACTTCAGGACGCTCGCCCGCGAAACCGGCGCGAAGATCGTCATGTACAACGTGCCCGGCCGCACCGCCAGCTACATCGCCCCCGAAACGGTGCTGGAGCTGGCCGAGGAGCCCAACGTCATCGGGCTCAAGCAGGCCGTCAACTTCAAGCCCGGCGGGGACCGCCGCGACGACACGCTGAAGATCGCCGAGGGAACCCGGGGCATGGACTTCGCGCTCCTCACCGGCGAGGACGACGCCATCGTCGACGTGATGGAGCTGGGCGGACGCGGCGTGGTCACGGCCACCGGCAACATCCCCGAGGCGGCCGCGCTCATGCTGAAGACCGTCGAGGCCTGCGAAAAGGGCGACTGGCAACGGGGCCGCGAGCTCCAGCGCGAACTGGAGCCCTTCGTCAAGGCGACCTTCTGCTGCAAGAACCCCATCCCCATGGGCCTCTTCTTCAACTCCCCCCTCTTCCAGCCCATGAGCGACATCCGGAGTTGCGCGCTCTTTGCGAATCAAAAAGCGCAATGCCAGGAGCTGATCGACACGCTCGCTCCCAGCCTGCGCCAGTATCGCTGATTCCCCTTCTTCCCCGCGCGAAAACCGCAGTCCCCTGCGGTTTTCCGTCGTTTTGGGCGAATGATCATTCAAGAAAGTCAAAAAAAACGGGGCCGAAATCCGCAAAAGGCACCCCCGATTGCATATATTTCGGAACGAACGGAGCCCGAAAGGCCCGAGAGAAAAACACAAACCCAACTGGGAGAGCACGAATGAAAAAGTCCCTGTTCGCACTGGCCGCCGCCGCGCTGCTTTTCAGTGCCTGCTCCGACGCCGTCGTCAGCAACTCTGAAAACGAAGCCAAGGACACCGGCAGCATCACCATCTACGCCAAAGACAACCTGACCCGCGAAGCGATCGAAGGCGTGGAAGTGCAGATTCTCACCGAATCCAAGGTCCGCAAGACCGACGAATTCGGCGCCCTCAAGATCAAGGACAAGGCGATCGGCTCCTACAAGCTCCGCATCTCCCACAAGGACTACGCCACCCTGATCCGCGAAGTCAAGATCGCCGACGGCTCCAAGGAAGAGCTCGCCCGCGTCGAAGACGTCGTGGAAGAAGTCTCCATGTACAAGCTCGGCACCACGATCGACGGCTTCGTCTACTACCCCGACGAAGGCGCCGTCAAGTCCGGCAAGCCCGGCAAGCCCGCCGCCGGCGTCACCGTGACCTTCAGCTGGACCAACACCGAAATCTATCCCGGCCTGGTCTCCACCACCACCGACTCCACCGGCCACTACGTCTTCGAAAACATGCCCGAACTGGCCGCCGGCAGCGTCTACGTGCCCCAGACCAAGATCGGCGACTACGTCTACTTCGGCCAGAAAGCCGCCGGCGCGCTCCGCGTCGACGAAATCAACACCGTGGGCACCCTGGTTCTCGCCCTGGACCAGAACCCGCTGGTCATGATCAGCGAAAACACCTCCTCGCTCGACTCGACCACCTCCATCAAGCTGACCTTCTCCGAACCGCTGAACGCCGACTCGGTCAAGGCCCACCACTGGAAGATCGAAAACGCCGCCACCGTTCCCGTCCTCGTCAAGGTTTCGCTGAGCGCCGACAAGAAGACCGTCACGATCGCCCCCGCCTCCGGCGCCTGGGAAGTCGGCGAAGTCTACAAGTTCAAGGCCGCCAAGGCCTGGGGCGAAGACGGCAGCACCAACGATGCCCTGCAGGACAGCACCTTCAGCGTGAAGCAGTTCGCCCGCACGCCCAAGGCCGTCAAGGACTTCGCCTCCGCCGACGACAACGGCGCGCTCACGCTGACCCTCAGCTGGACCGCCAATTCTCCCGAACCCGACTACTACGAAATCTACCGGATGCTCGGCGAAGAAAAGACCTACACCCTCTGGGTGAAGGACGCCCCCGCCGGCTTCGGCGACGACATGGAATACGTCTACGACTACTCCGTCGACATGGACACCGTCGTGACCCCCGTGAAGTTCATCATCCGCGCCTGCAACGACGGCAACGAATACGTCTGCTCCGACTACTCGAAGGCCCTGAGCTTCGACATCCCCGCCATCTAAAGCGGACGTCGGATCGAAACATCGAGGTCCCGCGCTTGCGCGGGACCTCTTCTTTTGTTCTCTTTCGTTCGCGGATTTTCGCCGTTTGCCGTCCGCTCGTGGCGGCTCAGCGCGCTTCCAGCGCGACGACGGCCAAATGGGACTCGCGGGCCCCGGGCGCTTCGGGGAAGTCGCTCCCCTGCCCGCCGGAGAAGAGAACGCGCGACGCGCGGCCGCGCGAGGAGAGGACGTCGCGGACGGTCCGTCCCAGTCTGTCGACCGAGATGGCCGAGCAGTTCGTGCCGAAGAGCAGCAGCCCGTCCGGCGCCAGCAGCGCGGCCGCGCCGGCCGCCAGCTCGGGCAGGTCGCGCTCCACGCGGAAGGTCTTTCCCTTGTTCTTCGAGAAGGTCGGCGGGTCGACGACGACCGCGTCGAACCGCAGCCCCTTCTTCGCGGCCCAGGCCAGGTACTCCAGCGAGTCCCAGCGGGAGAACTCCCGGCGCTCCGCCCGGCGGCCGTTCAGCCGCAGGTTGAGCCGGGCGCGGTGGAGGATCTTCGCGGAGATGTCCACCTGGGTCAGCGCGGCGGCGCCGCCGAGGAAGGCGTGGACGCCGAAGCTGCCGGTGTAGCAGAAGAGGTTGAGCAGGCGGCGGCCGCCCATCAGCTTCCCGAAGGCCGTCCGGTGTTCGCGCATGTCGAGGAAGAGCCCGGGGTTGACGCCGTCGGAGAGATCGACCGCGAAGCGGGCGGCCCCTTCGCGCACGACCGTCCGCGGGGAGTCTCCCCCGAGGATCCACTCGCCGCGCGCGTGCTCGAGCGAGGCGCCCGAGGGCGAGGTGCGGTCCTTCACCACCAGCGCGCGCGGCTCGACCAGGTCGAGGACCGGGCCGACGAGCTCGGAACGGCGCTCCCAGAGCGCGGGATCGAAGACCTGGAGCTGCCAGTGGGCGTTGTATCTGTCGAGGGTCCAGCCGGGAAGCCCGTCGCCGGCGCCGTTCACCGCGCGGTAGGCGTCGACGGTCTCCGCGAGGGCCTCGCGCCGGGCGAGCGCCGCGCGCAGAGACTCGACCAGGCGCGACCGCACCGCCATTTCCGCGACCGTCTAGCTGCGGCCCAGGAATTCCAGGCGCTGGCCGCGCGACTTGACCTCTGCGCCGGGGTCGTCGGCGTTCCAGACCAGGTCGCCGTTGACCCAGGTGCGGATCACCTTGTTGCGGAACCGCTCGCCTTCGAAGGGCGACCAGCCGCACTTGCAGAAGGTGTCGCCGCGGGTCGGGGTCCAGGGGCAGTCGGGGTCCACCAGCACCACGTCGGCCTTGTATCCTTCGCGCAGGTGGCCGCGGTCGACGATGCCGAAGAGCGTGGCGGGGGCGTGCGAATAGCGTTCCACCACCTGTTCCACCGAGAAGAGCCCCTTGTGGGCCAGCTCCAGCAGCGCCGGCAGCGCCTCCTGGATCGAGGGGATGCCGGAGGGGGCGTTGAAGTAGGTGTTCGACTTCTCGCGGAGCAGATGGGGCGCGTGGTCGGTGCCGATCAGGTCCAGGCGGCCTTCGCGCACGGCGTGGCGCAGGGCGTCGCGGTCGCGGCGGCTCTTGATGGAGGGGTTGCTCTTGATCCGGCCCTCCAGGCGGGCATAGTCGGCGTCGCAGAACCAGAGGTGCGGCACGGTCGCCTCGGAGGTGATCCGCTTCTTGGCCAGCGGACCGGGCGAGAAGAGGGTCAGCTCGCGTTCGGTGCTCACGTGGAGCACGTGGAGCCGGGTGCCGTGGCGGCGGGCCAGGTCGATGGCCTGCGAGGTGGACTGCCAGCAGGCCTCGGCGCTGCGGATCTGGCCGTGGAGCGAGAAGGGGACGCTGTCGCCGTGGAGGCGGCGGAACCGTTCCTCGTTGGCCTTGACGACCGGCGTGGATTCGCAGTGGACCGCCAGGAGGCAGGGAACCGCCTCGAAGATCGCGTCCAGGTGGGCGGGCTTGTCGACCAGCATCTCGCCGGTGGAGGCGCCCATGAAGAGCTTGACGCCGCAGACCGTCGCGGGGTCGACCTTCCTGATCTCGGCGACGTTCTTCTCGGTGGCGCCCAGGTAGAAGGAGTAGTTGGCCACGCTCGTCTCGGCGGCGCGCTTGAACTTCTCCTCCAGCAGCGCCTTGGTGACGGTCGCGGGGACCGTGTTGGGCATCTCCATGAAGGAGGTGACGCCGCCGCGGGCCGCCGCGCGGCTCTCGGTGGCGATCTCGGCCTTGTCGGTCATCCCCGGTTCGCGGAAATGGACGTGGTCGTCGATCATCCCGGGCATCAGCAGCTTGCCGTCGGCCTCGACGACCGTTTCGCCCTTGCGCGCGGAGAGGCCGCGCCCGATCTCCGAAATGCGTTCGCCGGAGATGCGCAGGTCCGCTTCCTGGCGACGGCCGCCTTCGACGATCGTCGCCCCTTTGATGAGAGTGTCAGCCATTGGAAGTCTCTTCCTCGAAATGTTCCAGCTCGCGGGCGAACTCCCCCGCGTCCTTGAATCTGCGGTAGACCGAGGCGAAGCGGACGTAGGCCACCTCGTCGAGCTCCGCCAGCTTGCGCATCACCAGGGTGCCGATCTGCGAGTAGCTCACCTCGGACTTCTCGGCGGAGGCCAGTTCGTTCTCGATTTCGTCGACCATCGCGTCGATCCTCGCCATCTCGATCGGCCGCTTGGCGCAGGCCAGCCGGATGCTCCGGGCCAGCTTGTCGCGGAGGAACTCCTCGTGCTTGCCGTCGCGCTTGACGACGATGATCGGGGCCTTTTCGACGTACTCGTAGGTCGTGAAGCGCTTCCCGCAGGCGAGGCATTCGCGCCGGCGGCGGATGCTCTCCCCGCTGCTGCGGCTGTCGACCACCTTGTCGCCTTCGTGCTTGCAATACGGGCAGTGCATGGCCTAAAAATAGTCAGCCGCGCCCGCCTCGGCCTCCGCGAGGGGGCCGTGGGGAGCCGCCGGGGCCCCGACGGCCGCCGTGGCCGAAACGCGCGCCTCCGCGACGGGGGCCGCCGGGGCCCCGGTTCG
>CADBQJ010000147.1 GCA_902796785.1 Fibrobacter succinogenes | reverse complement strand
CGCCGTCCTGCTGCCTTCCCTGGTCTGCGCCGAAATCTACGACAAGCGCGAGCTGAAGCCCTGGTTCTCGTTCTCGGGCCAGGCCACCTTCCAGAAGGCCGACGGAATCAACGACGCCGTCTTCGGGCGCGTCCAGGAGACCTTCGGCGACACGATCCTGGACTACTACGAGGGGTTCGACTCCTGGGTGCCCCCGAACATCGGGCTGGCCTTCGGCGCGGGCGTGGAATACGACCGCCTGACCATCGGCTTCGACGTCGGCTTCTCCGTCCCGACGACCAGCGAAAAGCCCTCCGGCATCACCAACCCCTACGTGGCCGACTCCGCCGAGGTCCACTACCGCGACGCCAGCTACTACTTCGTCTACATCGACTTCACCTGCGGCTGGATGCTCGCCGCGCCCGCCGCTCCGCTCAACCTGATCCCCATGGTGCGCGCCGGCTTCAGCCTGCTCAACGTGGTCTATCCCGGCGACTACCCCTACCAGTCCAAGGACGGGAACCTGACCAACTACCGCCTGCGCTCCCGGTACTACACCACCGCGGGCCGCAGCATCGCGCCCGAACTCGAACTCCGCCTGCGCACCAGCCTCCACACGCGGCTGGGCCTCTACGCCGGCTACCGCTTCACCTGGATCGACCAGGTCTTCCTCGAAACCGACGACGGCACGGCCTACTTCCCCGAGAACAGCCCCACCGACGTGGACGCCTCCGACGCCTACGTCGGCCTGCGCTTCACCATCGTGCTGCAGTCCGAAAAGGAAAAGGCCCGCGACTTCAGCAAGGAAGACTAGCTTCCGATGAACCTCCTGGTCACGGGGTGCTGCGGCTTCATCGGCAGCAACTTCGTCAAGCTGCTGCTGGCCGAGCGCCCCGGATGGCGGATCGCCAACCTCGACGCGCTGACCTACGCCGGCAACCGCGCGAACCTCGAGGACGAGGAGAAAAACTCCCCCGACTACTTCTTCTGCCACGGCGACATCCGTCGCCCGGAGGACGTCGAGCGCGCGATCGGCATGCTGCCCGGCCCCGTCGACGCCATCGTCAACTTCGCCGCCGAAAGCCACGTCGACAACTCCATCCGCAACCCCGGCCTCTTCGTGGAGACCAACGTCGGCGGGACCGCGGTCCTGCTCCAGGCCGCGCGCGCGAAGAAGTGCCGCTTCCTGCAGGTGAGCACCGACGAGGTCTACGGATCGCTCGGCCCGACGGGGCTCTTCACGGAGGAGACCCCGCTCGCGCCCAACTCGCCCTACTCCGCCAGCAAGGCCTCGGCCGACCTGATGGTCATGGCCTGGCGCCGCACCTACGGGCTCGACGCCCTGGTCACGCGCTGCTCCAACAACTACGGCCCCTACCAGTTCCCCGAGAAGCTGATCCCGCTGGCGCTGACCCGCCTGATGACCGGCGGGAAGATCCCGATCTACGGCAGGGGCGAGAACGTCCGCGACTGGCTCTACGTCGAGGACCACTGCCGCGGGATCCTGCTCGCGCTCGAGAAGGGGAAGGCGGGCGAGGTCTACAACATCGGCGGCTTCAACGAATGGCGCAACGTCGACATCGCGCGCGAGCTGCTGCGGCTGACCGGCAACGGCGAGGACCGCCTGGAGTACGTGGCGGACCGGCTCGGCCACGACCGGCGCTACGCGATCGACTCGTCGAAGATCGCGCGCGAGCTCGGCTGGCGCCCGCTCCGCACCTTCGAGACCGGGCTTCCCGAGACCGTGCGCTGGTACGAGGAGCACCGCGCCTGGTGGGAGGCGCTCCTGGACCGGAGGGCGCCGTGAAGGGGATCCTTCTCGCGGGCGGCGCGGGCACGCGGCTCTATCCGCTGACCGAGGTGGCGAGCAAGCAGCTCCAGCCCGTCTACGACAAGCCGATGATCTACTATCCGCTCTCCACGCTGATGCTGGGCGGAATCACCGACATCCTGCTGATCAGCACGCCCCAGGACCTGCCGCGCTTCCGCGCGCTGCTGGGCGACGGCTCGCGCTGGGGGATCCGCCTCTCCTACGCGGAGCAGGCGAAGCCCGAGGGCATCGCGCAGGCCTTCCTCATCGCCGAGGAGTTCATCGGCGGCGATTCCGTCACGCTGATCCTGGGCGACAACATCTTCTACGGCGCGCTCAACCTCCGGCAGATCATGGCCGAGTTCGACGACGTGGCCATCCCCGGCTTCGAGCTGGGGGCGCGCATCTTCGGATACCCGGTCAACGACCCCGAACGCTACGGCGTCGTGGAGTTCGACGCGAACGGCCGGGTGCTCTCCATCGAGGAGAAGCCCGCGAAGCCGAAGAGCCGCTACGCGGTGCCGGGGCTCTACGTCTACGACAACACCGTGTTCGAAAAGGCCCACGCGCTCGTCCCCTCCGCGCGCGGCGAGCTGGAGATCACCGACATCAACCGCGCCTACCTGGAGCAGGGCAAGCTCTTCGTGGAGAAGCTGGGGCGCGGCATCGCCTGGCTCGACACCGGCACGCACGCCAGCCTGCTCGAGGCGGCGAACTTCATCTACACGCTCGAGGCGCGCCAGGGGCTGAAGATCTCCTGCCTGGAGGAGATCGCCGTGGAGCAGGGGCTGATTTCGGTCGACGACCTGCGCGAGCAGGTGGCGAAGATGGGCTCGGGAACCTACGCCGCCTATCTGCGCCGCCGGTTCGAACTGTAAAGAGCCGCAAAAAAAACGGCGTTCCCGGTTCCGTTAGCATATATTGGGAATATCGCCTGTCGGAAAAACACCTGCAACGAGACGAGGTTCCGGGATGAACGAAATGAAGAAAACCGCTTTCGCGCTGCTGGCCGCCGCCTTCCTGGCGACGCCCGCCATGGCCGTCATGCCCATCACCGCCGGCGCCGAACTCGGCTTCGGCATCTCGTTCAACGACGCCCTGGACGGCGCGGGCTTCGGCGACCGCGTCGGCTTCCCGATCATCAACCTGCGCGGCATGTTCCTCCTGGAAAACGTCCAGGTCGGGGCCAATCCCCTCGCCGTCGGCGGCATGATCGGCTACGACCGCCTCTACAGCTTCGAATACGACCTGCCGACCTACAACATCCCGGGCATGGGCGTCGTCGGCGGCGGCACCGTCGAAACCAGCGTCAGCTCCTTCCCGCTTCTCGCGCTGGTCCAGGCCCGCCCGATCGCCCAGCCCCTCTACGTCGAAGCCGGCCTCGGGTTCGCCATCGTCTCGTGGAGCAGCGAAGCCAACGGAGTCGAGAACAGCGACAGCGAGCTGGACTTCGGCCTGCTGCTCGGCGCCGGCTACGCCATCGGCCTGAACGAGCAGATGGAGATTCCGGTCGGCGCCCGCATGATGATGATTTTCAACGACGGCTCCTCCAAGCAGATCCAGATCACCGCCGGCTTCAACTACAAGCTGTAGCGTCTTGCGCAGATGGAAATCCGGACCGCTCCCATTCCCGGCTTGCTGATCGTCGTCCCGAAGATCTTCCGCGACGAGCGGGGGTTCTTCATGGAGAGCTGGCGCAGGGAGCTCTGGAGCGCCGCGGGCATCGGCCCCGACTTCGCCCAGGACAACCACTCCGCCTCGACGAAGAACACCCTCCGCGGGCTCCATTTCCAGAGCTCGCCGGGCCAGGGCAAGCTGCTCCGCTGCACGCGCGGCCGCATCTGGGACGTGGCCGTCGACCTTCGCCCCGGCTCGCCGACCCTCGGGAAGTGGTTCGGCCTGGAGCTGGACGACCAGGAGTGCAGGCAGTTCTGGATTCCGGTCGGCTTCGCCCACGGCTTCTGCGTCCTGAGCGACTACGCCGAGGTCCAGTACAAGTGCACCGCCCCCTACGACCCCGCGACGGAGTGCGGAATCGCCTGGGACGACCCCGAAATCGCGGTGGACTGGCCGGTGAAGAACCCCCTCCTCTCCCGGCGGGACCAGACCAACCCCACCTGGGCGCAGTGGCGCGCCTCGCGCTGAAGAACGCCCTTTTTGCCCCTTTTTGAGGCCGTTTTCGGGGCCCTTCGGCGGCCTTTCGCGCGGAAAAGTGTTCGCAAGTCCCCTTATTATATAGATTTAGCGCAATGGCAGAGCTTCGCTCCACCGTCCTTTCGTCGCGCCTCCGCGTCCTCGCGCTGGCCCTGCTCGCCGTTTTGGCGATTCCCGCCCGCGCCCAGCTTTCGCAGGAACAGCTCCTGCTGCTGATGCAGAGCCCGACCGCCCAGGCGACTCTGATGCAGCTTCAGGCGAGCAACGCCGCGACCCAGGCGACCGTCGCCTCGCAGAGCGGCTCCTCCTCCAGGAACGCGACCGCGGACAGCTCGCTCTTCCTCTATCCCGACTCGGCGCTCGCGGTCCCCGCGCTGATGGCCAAGCTCGACAGCCTCGACTCGCTGGTCCACGCCGACTCGATTCCGCTGCGGTACGAACGCCGCATCTTCCAGGGCGGGCAGTCCTCGCTCTTCTCCTCCACCACCAGCATGGTCGGCGGCGACTATCCGCTGAAGGGCGGCGACGTCCTCTCGATCACCATCTACGGGAGCGTGGAAAAGCAGATCGAGGCGGCCATCGGGCCCGACGGCTCGGCGACGATCGAGATGGCGGGGCGCGTGTCGCTCGGCGGCAAGACGCTCGAGGCGGCCACCGCGGCGATCAAGCAGGCGCTCGGCCGCTCCATCTCCGGGCTGAACTCCGGCTCCACGCAGATCTCCGTCTCGCTGGCCTCGCTCTCGCCGATCAAGGTCTTCATGCTGGGCGAGGTCGAGGTGCCCGGCGGCTACGTCTTCCACGGCAACACCAACATCCTCCTGGCGCTCTACCTGGCGCGCGGCCCCTCGCCGCTCGGCTCGGTCCGCCGGATGCAGCTGATCCGCGACGGCAAGAGCACCGAGGTGGACCTCTACGAATACCTCTTCCGCGGCAACATGGCCGACTCCGGCGGGGTGCTGCACGACGGCGACGTGGTCGTCCTTCCGCGGGCCGAGGCGCTCGTGGAGGTGCGCGGCGACGTCGGGCGCGAGGCGATGTACGAACTGAAGGAAGGCGAGGGGATGCGCGAGCTGCTCTTCTACGCCTCCGGCCTGAACCCCACCGCGGCGGACCAGTCCGCGGTCGTGGAGCGGCTGCTCGAGGGCGGGCGCCGCGACTACCTGACCATCGAGCCGGCGCGGACCTACGTGGACAGCGCCGCGGCCCCCTATCCGCTCCAGGACGGCGACATCGTCCACGTGCCGCGGACGACGCTCGACCCCAAGGACAACGTGACCGTGCTGGGCGCGGTGCGCTATCCCGCCACCTACCAGTTCGCCGAGGGGATGACCCTCGAGGCGGCGATCGCCGCCGCGGGCGGCCCGCGCGAAGACGCCTACTCCGGGCGCGTGCAGGTGCTGCGCTCCACCCCGACCGGGCAGCTGCACCTCTTCTCGCAGGACCTCGCGCAGGGAATGGCGCTCGAGCCCTCCGACACGCTGATCGTCTATTCGCAGCGTGAGCTGGCCACCTCCGACTCGGTCGCGATCAGCGGCGCGGTCCCGCGTCCCGGCTCCTACCCCTACTACGAGGGGATGACGGTGAAGGACCTGGTGCTGATGGCCGGCGGCTTCCTCCCGGGCCGCGAGAAGGGCAAGCTCCGCCTGGAACGCCGCACCGGCGAGCGCAGCGTCGAGGTGGTCGACGTCGACATCCAGGACGACTACGAGGCGAACGACCTCTCGCTCAAGCTGAAGCCCTACGACCGCCTGGCCGTTCCGGTCGACCCCAGCTGGTACGCCCAGGAAGTGGTGTCGCTGCGCGGGTTCTTCCGGCGCCCCGGCCAGTACGCGCTGGCCAAGTCGGGCGAACGGCTGAAGGAGCTGCTCGACCGCGTCGACGGATTCCAGCCCGAGGCCTACCTGGGCGGCGCCCGGTTCTTCCGCAAGACGACGGCCTGGCGCCCGCTGGTCGAGGGGACCGAGATCAACGGCTACGACACCGTGGGCGTCTATCCCGTGGACTCCACCTTCCAGATCGGGCTCGACCTGCGCAAGGCGCTCGCCGGCGACGAGGAGCACAACATCGCGCTGCAGCACGGCGACTCCATCTGGCTGCCGCGCAACCAGGCCTCGGTGAAGGTCTGGGGCGAAGTGGGCGCGCCGAGCGACGTGCTCTGGCGTGCCGGCGAGGATCCCGAGTACTACATCGCGCGCGCCGGCGGCCTGACCCGCAAGAGCGACGCCAAGCACCTCTACGTGGTCTACGCGAACGGCGAAAAGGCGACCGTGGGCCATCTGCCCCGCGACCCCGACCCGGGCTCGCAGATCTTCGTGCCCGCCAAGTCGCCGCCCGCCGAGACCGACTGGCTGCGCATCCTGGCCTCCGTGGCCTCCATCCTGAGTTCGTTCGCCGCGGTGGCGCTCGCCATCTCGGAAATCAACGACTAGCATGTTCCGCGAAATCCCCATCGCCCTGTGCGCCGGAGCGCTGCTGCTCTCCGGCGCCGCCTTCGCGCAGGAGGCCTACGCGCCGGTCGAGCGCGACAGGACGCTGCGGACGAACGCCCCCTTCCCGCTGATGTTCGAGCTGCACCGCCGGACCGTCGGGCTCGCGCGGCTCGGCGCCGCCTGGCCCGCGCCGTGCGGCGGGATGCCGATCGCCACGCCCGAATGCCCCGCGCCGGGCCGGCTCTCGTGGCGGGACGGCTCCGACCGCCTGGACGCCCGGTGGATCGTCGGCTTCGAGGAGCGCGTCGTCGACGACGACGTCGCGGAGGTGGTCGACGCCGGTGCCGCGGTCTCCGGGCGCAAGGGGCCGATCAGCTTCTGGCTCGACGCGCGCATCTACTCCGAGGCCCACTCCGAGGAGGGGGTCCGCTCGTGGGACGGCGAATACGTGGAGCGCCAGAAGGAGGGCGCCGACTCGCGCGCCGACTACGTCTCCTACGCGCGCTACCGCGGCAGCCTCTCGGTCGACGGCCGCTGGGGCCGCCTCGCCTGGCGCCGCGACGCCGTCCACTGGGGGCCCGCCTACTTCCACGCGCTCGCCTTCAACCGCTCCGCCGTGGCCTTCGACCACGTCGTCTACGAGGCGGAGCTGGGGCCGCTGCGCGTGGTCAGCCTGGTCGGCGACCTGACCATCGACGGCTGGGGCAGCTGGCGCAAGAACGACCACGACCGCACCGTCTACGCGCACCGCTACGAGCTGGCGCCGCGGTCCGACCTCCTCTTCGGCGTCAGCGAGCAGCTCTTCCTCTACGACGCCCAGGCGCCCTGGGCCGCGCTCCCCGTCGTGCCGCTCTTCATGGCGAAGGGGCAGCTGAACGAGGACGACAACAACGGCAACCTCTCCTTCGACCTGCAGTGGCGGCCGCTCCGCGGGCTGCGGCTCTACGGCGAGTTCCTGATCGACGACATGAGCGAGCCCACCAGCCTCTTCAACGACTACTGGAAGAACCGCTGGGCGGCGACCGTCGGCGCGCACGCGGCCTGGACGGCGGGCGCGACGCCGCTGGGGGCGATCGCGGAGTGGACGCGCATCGAGCCCTGGGTCTACACGCACTACAAGGCCAACACGGCGCAGGCGCTCCACCACGGGGCGCCCCTGGGCGACGCGCTCGGCCCGAACGCCATGGCGCTGACCGCGCGGGCCTACATCCGCCCCGGCGACTGGACCTTCGCGCTGACCTCCGACTGGAGCTGGAAGGGCGACGACGAGGGAAGCTCGGTCGACGACGTCCGCGACGAGAAGGACGGTTCGCGCAAGAGTTTCCTCCACGGCGCCGACGTCCTCTGGACGATCTCGCCGCAGGTGATCTGGAACTCCGGGATCTTCGGCGTCTCCGCGGAGCTGGACTGGAACCGCGAAGAGACCGTGGTCCGCGCGCGCGCGGCGCTGGAGATCTGATGCGGACGGGGACTCTCCTCGCGCTCGCGCTCCTGCTCGCCGCCACCGCCTCGCGGGCGGCTCCCGTCCGGCTTCCGGGCGAGGCCGACCGGCTGGCGCGCGCCTCCGTGGAGGCGATGCTCTCGTGCGAATACCGCCGCGCGACGATCCTCGCGGACTCGGTGGTCCTCCTCGACGCCGCGCATCCCGCGGGCTGGCTGCTCAAGGCGCTCGCGGCGTTCGCGCGCTACGACGACCTGGCCGACCCGGGCGAGGTCGCGAAGGCCGAGACCGCGCTCGGCCGCGCGGACTCGCTCTCGGCGGCGCTCGGCGACGAGTTCTGGAAGGGAATCGCGGAATACGAGCGCGGCCTGCTCCTGGCGCTGCGCGGGCAGACGATGAAGGGGGCGCTCGCCACGCGCTCGGGCGCCGTCCGCCTTTCGAAGCTCGGGGGCAACGACGACGCCTCCGCCCTCGCCGCGGTCTACGACTACTACCTCTCCGAGGCCATCTCGTGGCTGCCGTTCGTGGCCGACGAGCGGGCGAGCGCGAAGGAGCGGCTGGCGCGCGGCGTCGACTCCACGGTCTACTTCGGCGCGGTCTACCGCGAGGCGCTGGTCTGGATCCACTGGGCGAACGGCGAGTTCGACGAGGGGCTCGCGCTGGTGGCGCCCGTGCTGGACGCGCATCCCGCGAACCGCGTCTTCCTGCAGATCCGCGGCGACCTGCTGCGCAAGGCGGGACGCCTGGCCGAGGCGCGCTCGGTCTACGCGCTCAGCCTGCGCCAGTACCGCGCCGCCGGAAAGGGGACGGTCCGCGAGGTCTGCGCGCTGGGCAACCTCGCGCTCATCGCCCACTTCCAGAACGACGCCGCCGCGCGCGACGAGTACATGCGCCTCTTCCGCCTGGCGCTTCCGCCCGTGGAGAAGCGGATGCCCCGCTCGCTGACGAAGGAGATGGAGAAGGCGGGGCTGCTCTGAGCGGCCCGTTCCGTTTCCATTGTTTTTAACAAACAATTAGTCTGAAATTTATATCTTCTTCGCCCCGAAGCGGAGGAGACAGTGCCGCCATTTTCCGGAAAGCCCGCCCTCCGGGCGAAGACCGTCCTGCGCGTCGCGCTGGCGGCGGCCGCGGCGCTGTGCGCCCGCGAGACCCCGGAGGAGCGGCAGCAGCGGGTCGAGGAGGCGATCGACCGGCTGGAGGACGAGGGATGGGCCGACGAGGAGGACCTCGCCGCGCTGCGCGAGGCGGCGGAGCGGCCCGAGGCGCACTGCGCGTTCCTCGACGCCTGGCTGGACGAGCCGGCCTGCCCCGCGGAGGAGGAGGACGACGGGCCCGACGCCTCCGCGCGGTTCTCCGCGCGCCGGAGCCCGGACGGCGAAGACCGGCTCTCCGTCTCCGGGAACGCCGGCCCCTTCTCGGGCTTCTGGCGGGGAAGCCCGGAGAGGCCGTGGCAGCGCCGCGGGATCGCCTGGGAGAGCGGGCGGTGGAGGGCCCGGCTCGGGAACTGGCGCGCGGGGCTGGCCGCGGACCGCGGGGGACTCCGCCGCGCGCGCGCCGAGGGGGCGGGAACCGACTTCTTCGATCCCGGCGCGCCTCTGCTCGACGGCGCGGAGCTCGGCGCGCCGCTCGGTCGGTTCCCGCTCTCCGCCGTCGCGCGGGTCTGGGAGGACGGATACGGATCGTCGCGCGACGGCCGGGCCTGGCGCGCGCGCGGCGCCGAACTCGGCCTGGAGGGGGATGCCGGCCCGGGTCGGTGGACCGCCGCCGGCGCGG
>CADBQJ010000146.1 GCA_902796785.1 Fibrobacter succinogenes | reverse complement strand
CGAGGGGGAGGGGGTGACGGAGGCGCCGTAGGTGCGCATCACTTCGCGGCGGAAGGGCTTCTGCTCGTAGGAGACCTTCACCATGTAGACCTGGCAGTCGAGGCCGAAGAAGGCCGACGCCATGGAGAGCGCGGTGCCCCACTGGCCGGCGCCGGTTTCGGTGGTCACGCCCTTCAGCCCCTGCTTCTTGGCGTAGTAGGCCTGCGCGATGGCGGAGTTGAGCTTGTGGGAGCCCGAGGTGTTGTTGCCTTCGAACTTGTAGTAGATGCGCGCCGGGGTGCCGAGCGCGCGTTCCAGGAAGTAGGCGCGGGTCAGCGGGGAGGGGCGGTACATCCGGTAGAAGTCGAGGATCTCGCCGGGAATCGAGACGTAGGCGGTGTCGTTGTCCAGCTCCTGCTTCACGAGCTCGTCGCAGAAGACGGGGGTCAGCTCCTCGAAGGTCACGGGCTTGCCGGTGCCGGGGTTGAGCAGCGGGGCGGGCTTCTTCTTCATGTCGGCGCGGACGTTGTACCACGCCGAGGGAAGTTCCTTTTCGGAGAGGTAGACCTTGTAGGGGGCGTCCATGTCGAGGCTGTTGCTCATAGGGGTTCCTTTGGGACCTTGCTGTGGGTGCCGCGGAGCGGCGGGATGGGCCAAAAATAGGATTTTCGGGACTTCAGCGGAGCTCGGCGGCCAGGCGTTCCACCTTTTCGGCCAATTCCGCGGGGGAGCCGTCGTTTTCGACGACGACGACGCCCGGGCGTGCCGCCTTCTCCTCCTGGGGCATCTGGGCCTTGACCCGGCGGGTCGCCTCGGCGCGGGAGAGGGTGTTGCCGCTCCGGGCCATGATGCGCCGGACGCGGGTCTCCTCGGCGGCGGTCACCAGGAGGATGCGGCCGAACCACGACTCCACCCCCCATTCCAGGATCAGGGCCCCCTCGAAGACCACCTCGCCCTCGAGGTCCTGCAGTTTCTCCATGAAGTGGCCGATGAGCTTCGGGCGGACGATGGCGTTGAGCCGGGCCAGGTCGGCGGGGTTGCCGAAGACGATCTTCCCCAGCACCTCGCGGTCGACGTCGACGCCGCAGTCGTTCTCCTCGGTCGCGCCGACCAGCACGAGCGGCCCGAAGGCGCGGGCGAGCTCGCGCCGGAGCCCGGCGTCCTGCGCGTAGAGCTGGTGCGCCTCCACGTCGGCGTCGATCATGCGGGCGTGGCGGAGCTCGGCGAGCATCCTGGCCACGGTCGACTTGCCCGCGCCGATGTTCCCGGTCACCGCCCAGATCGTCGGAAGTCCTTCCATCAGTGCGCCTCCTTCCAGTTGTCGCCGACGCCGACGTCCGCCACCAGCGGCACGGAGAGCTCCGCGACGTTTTCCATTTCGCGCTTCAGCAGGGCCGACAGCTCGCCGGCGCTCTCCCTCGGCGTCTCCAGCACGAGCTCGTCGTGCACCTGCAGCAGCATCTTCGCGTCGATTCCGCTTTCCGCGATCGCGCGGTCGACGCGGACCATCGCGAGCTTCATCAGGTCGGCGGCGGTCCCCTGGATGACGGAATTGACCGCCATCCGCTCGCCCTGCGCCTGCAGGTTGCGGTTTTCGGCGTTCAGCTCGGGGATGGCGCGCCGGTGGCCGAAGAGGGTGGTCACGTAGCCGTCGCGGCGGGCGGCGCGGACGATCTCCTCGGAGAAGGCGCGCACGCGGGAGAAGTTCTCGAAGTAGCCGTCGACGAACTCCTTCGCGGCCGAGAGCGGGATCTTCTGCTCCTTGGCCAGGCGGAAGGCGCTCATGCCGTAGATCACGCCGAAGTTGATCGCCTTGGCGCGGCGGCGGTCCGCGTCGGAGACCAGCCCTTCGGGCATCCCCTGGAGGATGGCGGCCGTGCGCCGGTGGATGTCGGCCCCCTCGCGGTAGGCGGCCCGCAGCTCGGGGTCGCCGCTGAGGTGGGCCAGCACGCGCAGCTCGATCTGCGACCAGTCGGCGCAGACCAGGACGTGGCGGTCGTCGCGGGCGACGAAGGCGGCGCGGATGCGCGCCCCCAGCTCGCTCCGCACGGGGATGTTCTGGAGGTTCGGGTCGGTCGAGCTCAGGCGGCCGGTGGCGGCGACGGTCTGGTTGAAGGTGGTGTGCACGCGCCCCTCGGAGTCGAGCAGGGTCGGCAGCACGTCCACGTAGGTCCCCTTGAGCTTCGTCAGCTCGCGGTAGCGCAGGACCTCCTCGACGATCGGCCAGTCCCAGCGCAGCTCCTCGAGCACGGCGGCGCCGGTGCTGTATTCGCCGGTGCGCGTCTTCTTGCCGTGGGGGAGCCCGAGGGTCCCGAAGAGCACCTCGCCCAGCTGCTTGGGCGAGGCGACGTTGAACTCGACGCCGGCCAGGTTCCAGATCCGCGCGCGGGTCTCGTCGATCCGGGCGGCCATCTCGTCCGAGAGGGCGCCGAGCGCGCCGACGTCGACCCGGATGCCGCGCGATTCCATCTTCCGGAGCACCTCGACCGTCGGAAGCTCCACGGAGCGGTAGTTCTCCAGCAGCCCCTCGCGCTCCAGCTCCCCGCGCAGCGCGGGCCAGAGCGCCGCCGTCGCGAGGGCGCGGGCGGGGAAGTCGGCGGGGTCGAGGTCGAGCGACAGGCGGCGCGCGGCCTGCTCCTCGAGCGAGTGGACCCGTTCGCCGGCGTCGAGGCACCACGACGCGAGCATGGTGTCCTCGAAGAGGCGCGGGCGGGGGAGCGAGGCGTTCTCCATCAGGCGCAGGGCCGCCTTGGCGTCGTGGAAGATCCAGGGCAGGCCGTCGCGGAAGAGGACGTCCCCGCACTCCTCCAGCAGTCCGGGCGCCTCGGGCGCGGGGATCTCCCAGACCCGTTCGCCGTCCGAGAGGAGGAGCGCGTCGGGGACGGCGGTCCGCGCCGCGGGATCCTCCGCGCGGAGGACGGCGGCGACTCCCGTCGCCTTCGCGAAGGCCTCGGCGAAGAGCTTCCGCTCCCCGCCTTCGCGCGCGGACAGCGCGGCGACGGCCGGCGCCTCCCGGACCGCGGCGGGTTCGCCTTCGGGGACCGTCACCGTGTCGCGCGCGGCCTTCCATTCGGCCGCGAGCTTCTTCAGGCCGCGGGCGGCCGAATGGAGCTCGTGGCGGTCGCAGAAGTCCAGGAGCGCGTCGGTCTTCAGATGGGCGCGCACGTCGAACCGCTCGGGGAGGAACCCGACGGAGAAGTCGGAGCGCAGCGAGACCAGCTCGCGCGCGATCGCGATGTTCTCGCGGGAGGCGATCAGGTTCTGGCGCACCTTCGGCGTCCCCGCCTCGTCCAGGTGCTCCAGCAGCGCGTCGAGCGAGCCCCACTTCAGCAGCAGCGCGGCGGCGGTCTTCGGCCCCACGCCGGGCACGCCGGGCACGTTGTCGATCGCGTCGCCCACCAGCGCCTGCAGGTCGCGCATCAGCTCGGGGCCCACGCCCCACTTGGCGCGCACCTCCTCCGGCCCGCAGATCGAGGGCGGAGCGCCGGCCCGTTCCAGCTGCATCAGGACCACGTTCTCGTCCACCAGCTGCATCAGGTCCTTGTCCTTGCTGAGGACGCTGCACTTCCAGCCCGCCTCGCGCGCCTCGCGGGCCAGCGCGGCGATCACGTCGTCGGCCTCCATCCCCTCGCGCGAGAGGACCGGCAGGCCGCAGATCGACTGGAGCTCCTCGAACATCGGCATCTGCACCCGCATCTCCTCGGGCATCTCGCCGCGGTTGGCCTTGTAGAGCGGGTAGAGCTCCGTGCGGAAGGTGGGGCCGGGAAGGTCGGTCGCGATGGCGACGTGGGTCGCCTTCTGCTCCAGGACCAGGCGCAGGAGCGCGTTGAGGTAGCCGAAGACCAGGCCGGTCGACTCGCCCTTCGAGTTGACCAGCGGGTTCCGGGCGAAGGCGTAGAAGGAGCGGAACGCCAGCGCGTAGGAGTCGACGACGTGGAGGCGCCTTTCTTCCATCAGGCCTCTCCCGTCGACAGGCCGCGCAGGCGGCAGAGCGCGCAGGCCAGCTCTTCCCGGCGGAAGGCGGCCAGTTCGCCCGCGGCGCGGTCGGTCAGGCCGTCCAGGCCCGCCTCGGCCAGTCGCCGTTCGACGAGCGCCAGCGCCGCGGGAAGGTCTTCGGGCGGCGAGGGCTGTTCCGACAGCCAGAGGATCGCCGCGCCGATCGCCTGCGCCTGGTGGCGGTCGACGACCTGGTCGAGCGCCCCGAGGTCGAGCTCGAAGGAGCCCAGGCGCACCAGCGCGGCGCTCGCGGCCCGGGCGTGGACGGTTCCGGCCTTCGCGCGGAGGTTCCGTTCGCGCCATTCCCGCAGCGCGGGCGCGCGGCGGCGCGGGGCGTCGCCGGGCGGCGGCGGGTCCTTGCGGCGCGAGGGGAACTTTTCGCAGGCCGCGCGCGCCTCGGCGGTCGCGTCGAAGGGCCGCCAGCCGCGCATCGCGAGCACGCGGTCGGCCAGGTCGAGCATGTCTCCGCCCGCCCCGGCGACCATCACCAGGGAGACGCCGCGCCGGCGCAGTTCCGCCGCGCGGTCGACCAGCGGGACGATCGACTCCTCGGAGACGTCGACCAGCGCGCGCATCCGCTCGTCGCGGAAGAGGAAGTTGACGGCGCTGGCGTCCTCGTCGACCAGGAGCGTCGAGCATCCGGTCTCCAGCGCCTCGACGACCGCGGCCGCCTGCGAGACGGCTCCGGAGGCGGAGGCCGTGGAGAAGCGCCGGGCGTCGGCGCCGCCGGGAAGGTCGTGCGCGAAGAGCGAGAGGTCGAGGTCCGAGATCCAGCGCCCCTCCTCGCAGCGGATCTTCCGCGCGTCGGGAAGGGTCACCACGCCTTCGCGCCCGTCGCCGGGGACGTGGTCGTAGACGCCGCGCTCCAGCGCGTGGAGCAGCGTCGACTTGCCGTGGAAGGCGCCGCCGACGATCAGCGAGATCCCCGCGGGCACGCCCATGCCGACCACCTCCTCGCCCTCGGCCTCCAGCGCCACGCGCCAGGCCTCCGGGGATTCGAAGGGGATCCCGTCCCCGGCGGGCTCGTCGGAGTCGCCCGACTTCCGGGGGAGCAGCGAGCCGTCGGCCACGAAGGCGACCAGCCCGCGTTCCTTCAGCCGTTCGCGGAGCGCGCGGGCCCGCCGCAGCGTCTTCCGGTGGAGCTCGAACCGCTCGCGGTCGCCGTCGTCCCACCACGCGGCCACGGTGGCCGCCTCGGGAAGGCGCCGCAGGAGCAGGTCCTCGGCCGCTTCCCCCGCCACGAAGCGCTGGTCGGCCGGAAGCGCGACGGAGAGCCGGATCCGCAGCGTTTCGCCCCTGACCTGGACGGCGGTGCGCGCGAGGATCTCCTGCGAGGGGCGCGCCATGCCGATCGAGCCGCCCGTGCGCGCCGGGCCCGCCTGCCGCGACTGCTCGCAGACCACGGGGAAGACGCGCCGGTGGACGAAGTCGCACAGGGCCAGCCGGTCCAGGTCGTCGCGGACGAGGTCGAGCGGGAGCCCGGATTCGGAGAAGGGGATCGAGATCTCGACCTGCGAGGGGGGCGCGGTGGGGTCGGGCTGGACGTGGTAGAGGTCGAACCGGGTCTTCCCGACGCGGAAGCCGCCGCGCAGGTCGCGGTAGCAGCCGTAGCTCTTGCCGGCGATGCGCTTGATCTTCTGGCGGAACTCCTTCATGGCGCCTCTAGAAGTCGACGATCAGGTCCGCGCCGGTTCCGGCGCCGGAGGGGACGATGGCGGCGCTCGGGCCGCCCGCGCCGGCGCGCCGCAGCTGCAGCACGTCGACCACGCTCAGCAGGCGGTTGAGGACCAGCGCGCCGACGATGGCCTGGAAGGCGATGCGGTTCGCGCGGTAGTCGCCCATCAGCCGCTTGTAGTGGCGCCAGTGCGCGTCGTTCTCCTCCGATTCGGAGGAGCCCCAGTCCCAGGAGTGGGCGTCGTCGGCGGGCCAGGCCTCCTCGGGGGACTCGCCCGCGCGGATCCGGTCCTGGTCGTAGTCGTCGTTGAACTCGGGCGAGGAGGAGAGCGAGGCGACCCCGCTCCGGCTGCGGTAGTCGGCCATCGCCTCGAGCAGCTTGACCTTCCCCTTGGCGGAGGGGGAGGCGCCGGCGTGGCGCACGGCGTAGGCGTGGGCGGTGGAGAGGGCGCGGTCGCGGCTGTTCGCGCTCCACCAGAGCGAGGCCCAGAGGACCGCCTCCGCGGCGAGGAATCCGCGCGCGCGGGCGTTCGAGCCCAGGTAGCGCTCCCCGGAGCCGGGCAGCAGCGCCGAAAGGGCGACCGGCGCGGCCAGCGGACGCTCCCCGCGCGGCTCGCCCGCGGTCACCACGGTCACCGTGGCGGCGGGGCCCCCGGACGCCGGGCCGGGGGAGAGGACCGGACCCTGCGCGCGGAGCGGCGCCGCGAGGAGCAGCGCCGGAAGCAGGAGGGTCGGAAGGGCTCTCATCGCGTCTCTCAGAAGGAGAGCGTGGCGACCACGCGGTTTTCCCAGCCCCCGGCGCCGAATCCGCCGCCGCTCGCGACGGAGATCCTGGAGGCGATTCCCGCCTCGCGCTCGTAGAGCTTCTGGTTGTGGAAGTGGGCCGTGAGCGCGGCGTCGACCGCGGAGACGATGTGGTTGAGCAGCACCCCGCCGATGAAGACCATCTGCAGGTCGGCGGCGCGGCTCGCCTTGTCGCGCAGCGAGACGTAGCGGTCCGCCTGCGCCGAGCGGAGCGTGGAGACGACGGTGTTGAAGTCGGCGTCCAGCTTCCGCGTGTCGTCCCAGCCCAGGACGAAGTCGCCCGATTCCAGCAGCAGTTCGTAGGCGTCGCGGTCGTAGGGCCGGAAACCCTCGCCCGCCAGGCGGGCGACGTGGTTGTCGAAGTCGTCGGTCAGCATCTTGTCGGCGCAGACCTTGCGCTCGGCCTCCTGCGACTCGGAGTAGAGGGCGTCGCACCAGCTGGCGCGCTTGAGGAGGTTCTTCTCGCGGAAGGCCTCGCGGTGCTCCTCGTCGGCCTGGCGGTAGAGCGACTGCATGCGCGTTTCGTAGAGGGAGTCGCTGAAGTGCTTCTTGCGCCACGAGCGCGCCTTGCCGACGTTGTCGTCGTAGGCCTGCACCCCCATCGTCCACCAGCAGGCGATCAGCGTGGCCTCGAGCGCCAGGTAGACGCCGCCGCGGACGTAGGTGGCCGGCGAGCCGCCGGCGTAGAACTGCCCGAGGCCGGGGAGCAGGAGCGACATGAAGAGGGCGCGGCGGGGCGAGCGGTAGTTCTCCAGCTGCGAGACGCCGCCCACCTGCGAGACCTTCACCGTGCCCAGCAGGTCCTTGCGGCGGGCCGCGGCGCTGTCGCGTTCCGCGGCGGCGGCGGTGTCGGCAGCGGCCGCGGCGATGGCCGCTTCGGCCTTGAGCGCCGCGGAGTCGGCTCCCGCAGACGAGGCGGAGTCGGCCGCCGCGAGGGCGTCGACCGTCGTGGCGGCGGAGT
>CADBQJ010000145.1 GCA_902796785.1 Fibrobacter succinogenes | reverse complement strand
GACCTAATCACTAATCCAGCCCCGTCCCGACGGTCTTTTCCCAGAAGGCGCGGTAGTTGTCGCGCTCGGGGTTGTCGTTGGCGCGCCAGGCGATGGCGTCCTTGGGGTGGACGTTGAAGGCGCCGGAGATCATCAGCGGGATGATGTAGCCCCATTCGATCTCGCCCTTCTTCATCATCGGGACCATTTCGGTCGAGACGACGTCGAGCACCGGGCGGATGTCGTACTTGGGGTTCTTCAGGAAGCTCAGCAGCAGTTCCGTGGTGCAGTTGCCCGCGCCGCGGCCGATGCCGAAGAGCGTGCCGTCGACGAAGTTGGCGCCGCGCATGATCGCCTCGATGGTGTTGCCGAAGGCGAGCTGCATGTTGTTGTGGCCGTGGAAGCCGATTTCGCGGCCGACGATCTTGTCCTTGTAGCGGACCATCATCGCGTCCACCTGCTCCTGATAGTAGTGGCCGAAGCTGTCGACCAGGTAGACGACGTCGGCCTTGGACTCGGCCTGGATCTGGGCGAGCGCCTCGTCGAGCTCGGGGCCGCGGTCGCGGCTGGAGGCCATGATGTTGACCGTGGTCTCGTAGCCCTGCGCGTTGAAGCGGTTGACGTGGGCGATGGCCTTGTCGATGTCCTTGACGTAGGCGGCCACGCGCACCATTTCGAACGGCGATTCGTCGCGGTCCTTGATGGCGTCGAGGTCGGCGCGGCCGATGTCGACCATGACGGCGACCTTGGGGCCGTTTTCGATCCCCTCGCGGACCTTGCGGATGTCCTCGTCGTCGCAGAACTTCCAGGGACCGTATTCGGAGCGGCTGAACAGCTTGTCGCTGTTCTTGTAGCCGATTTCCATATAGTCCACCCCCGCCTCGGCCAAGGCCTTGTAGACCTTGCGCACAAACTCGTGGCTGAACTTGTGCTTGTTCACCAGCCCGCCGTCGCGGATGGTGCAGTCGAGAACTTTGATTTCGGGACGGAACATGGTTTCCTCTGGTTGGGTTGGGGCTCAAAGTTAGAAAGAATGCGGCCCGAATGCCCGCCGGAGGGCCGTCCGCGGACCAAAACGGCCCCGATTTGCCTAGATTATGGCGCATGAACACCATTCTCGTCGTCAACTGCGGAAGTTCCTCCCTCAAATTCGCCCTCTACGCCCTCGAAGCGGGCGACGCCCTCCGGAAGCTGGCCTCCGGCCTGGTGGAGGGGATCGGCACCGAAAAGGGGCTCTTCAAGGCCAAGGGCGAACTGGGCGCGGCCGAAACCGCGCTGGAAAAGCCCACCCACCTCTCCGGCTTCGGGGCCCTCAAGGACTACCTCGAAGGCGCCGGCGTCCGCGGCGAGCAGGTGCTGGCCGTGGGGCACCGCGTGGTGCAGGGCGGCGCGGTCTTCTCCGAAAGCGTCGTCCTGGACGACGCGAAGATCGACCAGGTGGAGGAGCTGGCCGCCATGGCCCCTCTCCACAACCGCGCCCACGCGCTGGGGATGCGCGAGGCGACGAAGGCCTGGCCCGGCGCCGTGCAGGTCGCCGTCTTCGACACCGCCTTCCACGCCACCATGCCCCCGAAGGCCTATCTCTTCGCCATGCCCTACGAGCTCTACGAGAAGCTGGCCCTGCGCAAATACGGCTTCCACGGCACCTCGCACCGCTTCGTGAGCGCCCGCGCCGCCGAGGCGCTGGGGCGCCCGCTCGGGGAGATCCGGATGATCACCGCCCACCTGGGGAACGGCTGCTCGCTGGCCGCGATCAAGGACGGCAAGGTGGTCGACACCACGATGGGGCTCACCCCGCTCGACGGCCTGATGATGGGAACCCGCTCCGGCGCCACCGACCCGAGCGTCTTCGACTACCTGGAGCGCAAGCTGGGCTGGAGCGCCTCCAGGACCGTGCAGGTGATGAACAAGGAGTCGGGCCTGCTCGGGATCTCCGGGCTTTCGCAGGACATGCGGACCCTGGTCGCCGCCCGCGCCGAAGGGCACGAGGGGGCGAAGCTGGCCATCGAGATGTTCGTCTACCGCCTGGCCAAGCTGATCTCCTCCTTCACGATCCCCCTGGGCGGGCTCGACGCGCTGGTCTTCACCGGCGGCATCGGCGAGAACTCCTACGTCGTCCGGGGAGAGGCGATGGACCTTCTGGCCCCGCTGGGGCTCGAACTCGACGCCGAGGCCAACGCGAAGGCGGTCGGCGGCGCCGAAGGGAAGATTTCCGTCGGCGACGACCCGGTCGCGCTGGTCGTCCCGACCGACGAAGAACTGCTGATCGCGAAGGACGCACTGGCCCTCGCGCGCGGCGCACGCAAGGAGTGATCCGATGTCCAAACGCGTCTTCTGCGCAATCCCCGCCTCCGCCGACCTCGACGCCGCCGCCCTCTCGGCGGAACTGGCCAAGGGGCTGGAACTCCCCCTCCTCCGCCCGTTCGCGGACGAAGCCGCGCTCCGCGAAGCCCGGCGCGCCCTGGGCTCCGGCCGCGAGGGCGAACTGATGGAATCGGTCGTCGAGGCCGTCCGGACCCTCCCGGGCGACGCGGCCGTCGTCGAGACGGCCAGCCCCTCCGCGGGCCTCTTCGCGCGCAAACTGAACGCGCTCCTGGTCCGCGCGCTCGACGCCGACGCGGTCGTCGTGGCCTCCTCGGCCCGCGGCGACGAGGAGGCGGCGCTCGACCTGAAGGCCGAGGCCGCCGAGTACGCGGAAAGCGGAAACCTCCTGGGCGCCGGCGTGGACTCGCCCCTGAAGGCGGGCGCGGCCGTGGACGCCGCCGGACTGCGCGGCGACTGGTCGAAGGACCTGGCCGCCTCCGCGCGCCCGCACCGCACGAGCCCGCCCGAGTTCCGGAACATGCTCGTCAACCGCGCCAAGAGCGACCCGAAGCGCATCGTCCTCCCCGAGGGGACCGAGCCCCGCACGCTGCGCGCCGCCGCCGTCTGCGCCGAGCGCGGCATCTGCGTCCCCGTGCTGCTGGCCCGGCGCGACGAGGCCGAGAAGGCCTGCGCCGAACTGGGGATCTCCCTGCCCGCGGGCGTGGAGACCGTCGACCCCGCCTGCAACTGGGAGCGCTTCGTGGAGCCCCTGGTCGAGCTCCGCAAGGCCAAGGGGATGACCGAGGAGCAGGCGCGCGAGATCCTGAAGACCGACGCCGTCTCGCTCGGCACGATGATGCTGAAGATGGGCGAGGTGGACGGCCTGGTCTCCGGCGCCGTGCACACCACGGCCAACACCATCCGCCCCGCCATGCAGTTCATCAAGACCGCCCCCGGCTGCAAGTTCGTCAGCTCCGTCTTCTTCATGGGGCTGCCCGACGGCATGCGCGTCTTCGGCGACTGCGCGGTCAACATCGAGCCGAACCCCGACGAGCTGGCGCAGATCGCCGCCCAGAGCGCGAAGAGCGCGAAGGACTTCGGCATCGAGCCCCGCGTGTCGTTCATCAGCTACTCCTCCGGCAAGTCCGGCAAGGGGGCCGAGGCGATCGCCGAGGCGGTGGAGAAGGCGAAGGCGCTGATGCCCGGCGTCCCGGTGGACGGGCCGCTGCAGTACGACGCCACGATGGTGCCCGAAGTGGCCGCGCAGAAGGCGCCGGGAAGCCCGGTGGCCGGCCGCGCCACGGTGCTGGTCTTCCCCAACCTCAACACCGGCAACACCACCTACAAGGCCGTGCAGCGCGCCGCGCACGCGGTGAGCATCGGGCCGATGCTGCAGGGGCTGGCCAAGCCGGTCAACGACCTCAGCCGCGGCTGCCTGGTGGAGGACATCGTCTACACCATCGCGCTCACCGCGATCCAGGCGCAGAACCTCGCCTAGAGGCGTTCCGCGAAAGGCCCGATTTCCGGCCAGAAAGCCCGTTTCCGCCCGGAAACGGGCTTTTTTCGACCTAATTATTATCTTTAGCGTCCTTCTGGAGACCCGGAGACCGCTATGGCACGCACCCTTTGGATTGGCATGGACGTCGGCTCGACCACGGTGAAGATCGCCGTGCTCGTCCCCGAGACAACCGAACTGCTGCACACCCGCTACGTGCGCCACAACACCCGTCCGGCCGAAACCGTCAGGAGCCTGCTGACCGAGGCCCACGGGATGTTCCCCGACGCCGAGTTCAAGGTCTGCTTCTGCGGCAGCGCGGGCCAGTCCTTCGCCAAGGCGCTCGACGCCTTCTTCGTGCAGGAGGTGATCGCCAACACGCTGGTGATCAAGCACGACTATCCCCAGGTGCGCACCGCCGTCGAGCTGGGCGGCCAGGACGCCAAGGTGGTCTTCTTCCGCTACGACGAGTCGGCGAAGCAGCTGACCACCTCCGACATGCGCATGAACGGCTCCTGCGCCGGCGGCACGGGCGCCTTCATCGACCAGGTGGCCGAGCTGCTGGGCGTCAAGACCGAGAACTTCGAGGCGCTGGCCTCCAAGGGCAAGACCCTCTACAACATCTCCGGCCGCTGCGGCGTCTTCGCCAAGACCGACATCCAGCCCCTGCTGAACCAGGGCGTGGCCAAGGAGGACATCGCGCTCTCCTCGCTGCACGCCATCGCCAAGCAGACCATCGGCGGCCTGGCCCAGGGGATGGAGATCAAGGCCCCCGTCATCTTCGAGGGCGGCCCCAACACCTTCATCCCCACGCTGGTGCGCGCCTTCCGCGAACGGCTGGACCTGAAGGACGAGGGCGACGCCATCCTGCCCAAGGGCGCCGAGACGCTGATCGCCCGCGGCGCCGCGCTGGCCGTGGGGATGCTCCACGCCGGCGAGGAGTGCGGGTACAGGGGGCTCGCCTCGTTCGAGGGGTACGAGAAGCGCCTGGCCGAATCCGAGACCGAGTCCCCGACGGGCCGGCTCTTCTTCGAGAACGACGAGGAGCGGGCCGCGTTCGAGAAGCGCCACGCGCCGAAGCCCTTCGTCCGCAAGACCTTCCCCGCGGGGACGGTCGTCGAGGCCTGGCTCGGGATCGACGCCGGCTCCACCACCTCGAAGTTCGTCCTCCTGGACGACGAGGGGACGGTCCTCGACCGCTTCTACGCCAACAACGGCGGCGACCCGCTCCGCACCGTGCAGGCGGCCCTCCTGGCCATGCGCAAGCGCTACGCCGACGAGGGCGTCGAGCTCTCGATCCGCGGCGCGGGCACCACGGGCTACGGCGAGCTGATGTTCGCCAAGGCCTTCCACGCCGACTACCACACCGTGGAGACCGTCGCGCACGCCGAGGCGGCCCAGCACGAGCACCCCGACGTCAGCTTCATCCTCGACATCGGCGGCCAGGACATGAAGGCGATCCACGTGGGCAACGGCATCGTCACCGGGATCGTGCTCAACGAGGCCTGCTCCGCCGGCTGCGGCTCCTTCGTCGAGACCTACAGCCGCTCGCTGGGGATCCCCGTGGGCGACATCGCCGAGATGGCCTTCCACGCGAAGAAGCCCTCGCAGCTCGGCTCGCGCTGCACCGTCTTCATGAACAGCTCGATCATCACCGAGCAGAAGAACGGCAAGGCGACCGAGGACATCATGGCCGGCATCTGCCGCTCCATCGTCGAGAACGTCTTCACCAAGGTGCTGCGCCTGCCCAACCTCGACGTGCTGGGCGACGTGGTGGTGGTGCAGGGCGGCACGTTCAAGAACGACGCCGTGCTCCGCGCCTTCGAGCAGTACACCGGCAAGAGCGTCATCCGCCCCGAGTTCCCCGGCGAGATGGGCGCCATCGGCGTGGCGCTGCTCACCCGCAAGCACGTGCTGGCCCACGAGGCCCGCTACGGGCGCAAGGCCAGCTCGTTCATCTCCTGGAAGGAGCTGGAGTCCTTCAGCTACGAGGAACGGCCCGGCCTGGTCTGCCCCTTCTGCCAGAACAGCTGCAAGCGCACGCAGGTGCTCTTCGCCGACGGCACCGTCTTCGTCACCGGCAACCGCTGCGAGCGCGGCGAGATCATGGGCGACCCCAAGGACCCCGCCGTCCGCAAGCAGGCCGCCGAGGCCACGCGCCGCATGGACGCCGTGCCCGACATGGTCAAGGTCCACAACGCGCTGCTGACGAAGGACTGGATGGCCGAGCTGAAGATGGAGCCGCTCGACGGGAAGCGCAACATCAAGATCGGCCTGCCGCGCGTGCTGGAGTTCTGGAACTCCATGCCCTACTGGAAGACGATCTTCGCCACGCTGGGCTTCGACGTGGTCGTCTCCCGCCGCAGCGACGTCGCCCTCTTCGAGAAGGGGCTCTCCTCCATCCCCTCCGACACGGCCTGCTTCCCCGCCAAGCTGGTGCACGGCCACGTGCAGGACCTGATCGAGCGCGGCGTGGACCGCATCTTCATGCCGATGATGATCACGCAGCCCTCCGAGAACAAGTCGATCCAGGGCAAGGCCTTCTGCGCGATGATCCAGGGCTACCCGATGGTGGTCGACCGCTCCGACGACCCGCTGGGCCGCCACGACGTGGCCTTCGACCACCCCGTCTTCCACTGGGACACGCTCGCGCTGAAGTACAGGCAGACGGCCTCCTGGCTCGAGAACTCGTTCGGCGTCCCCTCCGACATGGCGAAGGCCGCCGTCAAGCAGGGGGCGCGCGCCCTCAAGGCCTTCCGCGACGCGCTGCACCGCGAGAGCGCCAAGGCGCTGGCCGAGCTGGAGAAGACGGACGGCTTCGGCGTGGTGCTGGCCGCCCGCCCCTACCACTCCGACCTCCTGGTCAACCACGGGCTCTCCTCGCTCTTCACCGCGCAGGGCGTCCCCGTCTTCGTCCTCGACGGCCTCGACATCGACCTCGAGGACCTCTCCGACGTGCGCATGGACACCATCAACTCGTTCCACGCGCGCGTGCTGGCCGCCGCCAAGTTCGCGGCCAAGCACCCCCGGCTGGAGCTGACGCAGATCGTCTCGTTCGGCTGCGGCCACGAGGCCACGCTGACCGACGAGATGAAGCGCGTCTACAAGTCGCTCTGCGACAAGGAGGCGCTGGTCGTCAAGCTGGACGAGGGCGAGGTGAAGGGGCCGCTGAACATCCGCGTCAAGAGCTTCGTCGAGACCGTGCGCGTCCAGCGCGAGAAGGCGCTCCTCTCCGGGATCAAGACGCCCGGCGAGCCCTACCCGGTCAAGTTCACCGAAGCCGACAAGGAGAAGCGCAGCATCCTCGTCCCCAACCTCTCCCCCTCGTTCTCGCTGCTCTGCTGCAAGGTCTTCGAGAAGGAGGGCTACAAGGCCGTGCTGATGCCGCTGGCCAACCGCCGCGCGATCGAGCTCGGGAAGAAGTTCGTCCACAACGACATCTGCTTCCCGGCGCAGGTCAACATCGGCGAGGCGCTGGCGTTCCTCGAGCAGGGCAGGTTCAAGCCCGACGAGATCGCCGTGGGCCTGGCGAAGAACTGCGAGCACTGCCGCGCCGGCCAGTACGCCATGCTGGCGCGCAAGGCGCTGGACGAGGCCGGCTACCCCACCGTCCCGGTGGTGACCACCGGCTCGGACGACAAGGACATGCACCCCGGGTTCAAGCTGAGCGCGACCTGGCAGATCCGCATGGCCTGGGGCATCGTGATGATGGACGCGATGGAGTTCATGATCCGCGCCGTCCGCCCCTACGAGCTGACGCCCGGCGCCGCGAACCGCGTGCACTGGCAGTGCCTGGAGCACATGATGACCGCGCTCAAGACGAGCCGCAAGCGCGCCCTCCTCTGGCTGCGCGCCGCCGTCCGCGCCTTCAACGCGATTCCCGTCGACCGCTCCGTGCGCAAGCCGCGCGTGGCCGTGCTCGGCGAGATCCTCATGAAGTACCACCCCACCGCCAACGGCGAGATCGAGAAGTACCTCGAGTCGCAGGGGATGGAGGTGGTGCAGCCGCCGATGCTCGACTTCTTCCGGATGTCGGACGTCGTCAGCCGCGAGAAGCTGGAGCGCGGCTTCTCCTCCTCGCCGTTCATGATGGACATGATGATGCGCATCAACGAAAGCGTCTTCGTCTCCGCGCGCAAGGCGGTCGACGCGATCATGAAGGAGTTCAAGTTCTACTCGCCGTTCCCCAGCTCGGAGGACCTGGCGAGGCTGACCGCCCCCTTCATCGACCCCACCTACGCGGCGGGCGAGGCGTGGCTGATCCCCGCCGAGATCCTGCACCAGGCGCACAAGGGCGTGCGCGCGTTCGTCATCCTCAACCCCTTCGGATGCCTGCCGAACCACATCACCGGCCGCGGCATGACGAAGACGCTGAAGTCGCTCGTGCCCGACGCGCAGATCCTCTCGCTCGACTACGACCCCGACACCAGCCCGGCCAACATCGAGAACCGCCTCCAGATGCTGATCATCGCGACCAAGGAGCTGGAGCAGCGGCGCCGGGAGGCGGCCACCGCATGACGGAGGCGGCGGCGCGATGAACGCCAGGCGGCGCGGCGCGCTGGTCTCCGGCCTGCTCGCGCTGGCCGCGGTCGCGGCGCTGGTCCTCGTCGGCGACCGCCTGAAGGGGCGCGGGGCGGCGGAGTCCGTCCCGGCGATCCCGTTCCCGTCCGCCCTCCCCGCGCAGGCCGCCGAGCCGGCGGGGCCCGACCTCGCGAAGATCGAATCCGAGCTCCGCGCCGCGCTCGCCGAGGGCGACGGCGACGAGGCCGCCCGGCTGCTGGCCCTCCTGAAGAAGGAGGGGGCCGGCAAGGTGCCCGAGCAGGCGCTGCGCCTGCTGGAGCGGGCCGTGGAGGAGGGGACGGCGCTGCGCCGCGGCGAGTCGCCCTACGCCGTGGTCTCGTTCGACGGGGTGCAGGGCGACGAGCTGGGTGCCGAGGCGCTGGCGCTGGTGGACGACGCCATCTGGGAGCTGAGCGCGGCGCTGGGCTTCTCGCCGGAGAGGAAGCTCGAGGTGGTGGTCTATTCCGACCCGCGGTTCTCCAACGGCGCGGGGATCGAGCTGCCCAACTGGGTGGAGGCCGCCTACGACGGCAAGCTGCGGCTGCCCGCGGAGCTGGTCTTCGACGAGGCGCGGCGCGCCTCCGTGGTCCGGCACGAGACGGCGCACGCCTTCGTACACCTGATGGCCGGCGACGCGGTCCCGCTCTGGATGGACGAGGGGATCGCGCAGCACCTGGAGGGGCGCCCCATGCCCGAATGCTGGAGCCGCTCCTGGGACTTCCCCCCGCTGGACCGGCTGAAGAGCCCCTTCGTCGGGGAATCGGACCCGATGCGGGCCTTCGTCCTCTACGCCTCGTCGCTGGCGCTGGTGGAGCACCTGGTCGCGCTGAAGGAGTGGTCGTCGGTGCGGGCCTATCTCAACGAAATCCGCCAGGGCAAGCCCGAGGAGGTCGCCTTCGCCGAGGCCTTCGAGCTGACGGCCGACAAGGCGTGGGCCGACGCGCAGATCGCCCTGGCCGCCCGGTTCTGCTCCGAGCCCGACGCGCCCCCGGCCGAGGAGCCGGCCGCGCCCGAAGCCACGCCGGAGGAGGCGCCCTCCGAGCCCGAGCCCGCCCCGGACGACGACTACGCGGATCCCCGGCTGACCGAGGAGACGCCCGAGATCGCCCTCTGGCCGGACGAGCCCCCGCCCGAGGAACCGGCCGGGGAGGAGGCCGCGCCCGCGGAGGCGGACGACGCGCCGGCGGAATCCGAATCGTTCTAGCTTTGAGGCCATGGAAAGGAAAACCGTCTCCGTCAAGGAACTCCCCTCTCTCGTCGGATCGCGCGTCGCGCTCCGCGGGTGGATCTGGAACCGCCGCGGGAGCGGCAGGATCCGCTTCGCGCAGCTGCGCGACGGATCGGGCTTCGCGCAGCTCGTCGCCGGCGAGCAGGACCTCGACGCCGAGTCGTTCGACCTGCTGAAGCGCCTCTCGCAGGAATCGCTCGTCGAGGCCGAGGGCGTCGTGGCGGAGAACGCCCGCGAGCCCCTCGGCGTGGAGCTCCGGCTCTCCTCGATCCGCAAGCTCTCCGATTCCGAGGACTACCCGATCACCCACAAGGAGCACGGCGTCGACTTCCTGATGGACCGGCGCCACCTCTGGCTCCGCTCCCCGCGCCAGCGCGCGATCCTCGGCGTCCGCGACCGGGTCGAGCGCTCGATCCACGACTACTTCCGCGACGAGGGCTTCCTCCGCGTCGACGCGCCGATCTTCACCGACAACGCGTGCGAGGGGACGACCACCCTCTTCTCCGCCGACTACTTCGGCTCGCCCGCCTACCTCTCGCAGAGCGGGCAGCTCTACATGGAGGCCGCCGCGGCCGCCGTGGGGAAGGCCTACTGCTTCGGCCCCACCTTCCGCGCCGAGAACTCCAACACCCGCCGCCACCTCACCGAGTTCTGGATGGTGGAGCCCGAGGCCGCCTTCATGGAGCTGGCCGAGGACATGGTCCTGGGCGAAGGGCTGATCCGGCGGATCGTCTCCGACGTCCTGGCCGACTGCGCCGCCGAGCTCGCGCTGCTGGGCCGCGACCTCTCCGCGCTGCGGGCCACCGCCGCGTGCGCCTCGTTCCCGCGCCTCTCCTACGACGACGCCGTCGAGGTGCTGAAGAAGAACGGCGCGCCCGACTTCCGGTGGGGCGACGACTTCGGCGGGCCGCACGAGACCATCATCGCCGGCCGGTTCCCCACGCCGGTGATCGTGCACCGCTACCCCTGCGCCTGCAAGGCCTTCTACATGAAGAAGGACCCCGCGGACGCCCGGCTGTCGCTCAGCATGGACATCCTGGCCCCCGAGGGGTACGGCGAGATCGTGGGCGGCGG
>CADBQJ010000144.1 GCA_902796785.1 Fibrobacter succinogenes | reverse complement strand
GGAGCCTCATCAGAGCACGCCCTTGGAGCTGGGGAGCCCCTGGGTGCGGCGGGCGGGGGAGACGGCCATGGCCACGGAGCGGGCGAAGGCCTTGAAGATCCCCTCGATGTCGTGGTGGGTGTTGCCGCCGCGGAGCAGGTCGACGTGGAGCGTCATGCGGGCGTTCTCGGCAAGGCTGTGGAAGAAGTGCTTCACCAGCTCGGTGTCGAGGTTGCCGATGCGCTCGGAGGCGAACGAGGCGTGGAACTCGCAGGCGAAGCGGCCCGAGAAGTCGAGCGCGACGCGGGCCAGCGAGTCGTCCATGGGCAGGAGGTAGAAGCCGTAGCGTTCGATTCCCTTCTTGTCGCCCAGCGCCTGCGCGAGGGCCTGGCCCAGGCAGATGGCGATGTCCTCGGCGCTGTGGTGCATGTCGACCTCCACGTCGCCGTCGCAGCGCAGGTCGAGCGTGCAGCCGCAGTGGACCTGGAAGAGGTCGAGCATGTGGTCGAGGAAGCCGGAGCCGGTGGAGATCTTCCCGCGGCCGCATTCGTCCAGCTTGAGGTCGAGGACGATCTTCGTTTCGCCGGTGGCGCGTTCGATGTGGGCGTTGCGTCCTGCGGTCATGCGTTACCTCACCAGTTGTCCGCCGAAGACGACGAATTCGGATCGCTTGGGCTGGATGGCCAGATGGTTGAGCTTGAGATTGAGGTTGGGGAGCGAGCCCGTGCGGATGTACATCGTGTCGGAGCGGGTCTGCGTGTAGCGCGGGCCGTCCTGGCGGATCCACGAGGCCCAGGTCTCGACGCCGGGGGAGCGGATCTCGATCCAGGCGGAGTCCTTGTCGCAGGAGATGTCGAGCCGCGAGAGCACGCGGGACTTGGCCGTGGGGATGGCCTGGACCGGCGCGGAGACGGGCTTGGCCGAGGCGGAGCTGGGACGGGCCAGCGAGGGGGCGCGGGCCGTGTCGGCGGCGGGCTCCCGCGAGGAGGTGTCGGCGTCGAGCGAGTCGGGCGCGCCGAGGGATTCGTTGATGGCCGCGCTCTCCTCGTCCTCGCCGTCGCCTTCCGGCGCCGGTTCGGCTTCGGCGGCGGGCGCGGGCTCTTCCGCGGCGGGCTCCTGCTGCCCGATGAAGCTGACGACCGCCAGGGCGACGCCCGCCAGCAGGACGAGCAGCGCCACCGGGACCTTCCGGGGCTTGTCGTTCAGCTCGTCTTCGTGCGTGCGGAAGGCCGGCTGCGAGTCGTCGAGCGTCTCCAGGTTCTCGCGGTGGGTTTCGGAGGCGTATTTCTCGAGCATCTCGTGCTTCTGCAGGCCGAGTTCGGCGCAGAGCGAGATGATGTAGCCGCGGGCGTAGGTGTCGCCGGGCAGGTCCTTCCAGCGCCCCTCTTCGATGGCGGCGAGGAAGGCGACGTTCAGGTGGACGGCGCGGGCCAGCGCGGCGCGGTCCAGTCCGCGTTCCTCGCGGGCGGCGGCCACCAGCTCGCCGACGGTGAGGGCCTTCTTGGCGGATTCGTTCTTTTCGACGGTTTCTTCGCTCATGCTTTGATCCCGATTGACTCCAAAAGCTCCATGGTCGCAAAGATAGGCAATCCCACGACGTTGTAGAAACATCCGTCGACGCTTTCGGCCAGCCGCGCGCCGAGGGACTGGATGCCGTAGGCGCCCGCCTTGTCCATCGGCTCGCCCGAGGCGACCTGCCGGTCGATCTCCTCCTCGCCGTAGGCGCGGAAGCGGACGCGGGTGCGGGCGGCCCGCTCGCCGAGGAGGCGTCCCCCGCGGGCGGCGGCGACCCCGGTCCAGACCTCGTGGGTCCGGCCCGAAAGCGCGCGGAGCATGGCGCGGGCCTCCTCCTCCGAGGCGGGCTTGCCGAAGATCGCCCCCTCGAGGGCCACGACCGTGTCGAACCCCAGGACGACCGCCTCCGGGCGGCGCGCGGAGACGTCGAGCGCCTTGGCGCGGGCGTTGGCGAGGGAGGTCCCCTCCGGGTCGCCGGAAAGGAGGACCTCGTCGCAGGCCGCCTTCTCGCAGGAGAAGGGGATTCCGACTTGCGCGAGGATCTCGCGCCGCCTGGGGGAGCCCGACGCGAGGAGGAGCGTGCCGGTCAAAGCGTGCCGACCTCGCTGTAGTCGCCGAGGTTCAGGGAGCCCGAGAAGTCCTTCACGGCGCAGTGGCGGCCGATCAGGGTGCGGGTCAGCTTCGAATTGCGGATGCGCGTCGCCTCGCCGATCACCGCGTCGGAGATCTCGCTGTCGGTGGCCTCCACGTTCGAGAAGATCGAGACGTTCGGGCCGATGGAGCAGTTGGAGAGGCGGACGTTGTCGCCGATGTAGTAGGGCGGGGTCAGCCGGCAGTTGACCAGCTGGGGCGAGCAGTTGCGCGTCTGGATCTGCAGCAGCTTGCGGTTGGTCTCGAGCAGCGTCTCGGGCTTGCCGCAGTCCAGCCAGTCCTCGATGGCCGCGCTGCGGAACTCCACGCCCATCTCGAGCATGGCCGCCAGCGCGTCGGTCAGCTGGTATTCGCCGCTGGTGCGGATGTTGCGGGCCACGATGCCGTCGAGCGCCTCCTTCAGCGCCTTGGTCTCGCGGATCCAGTAGATGCCGACGATCGCCTGGTCCGAGACGAACTGCACGGGCTTCTCCACCAGCCTGCGGATGCGGCCGTCCTCGTCGGTCACCACCACGCCGAACCGCTCGGGGTCGCCCACCTTGCGGGTGCAGAGCTGCGAGACCTGGCTCGAGACGATCGCGCGGAGGTTCGCCTTGAAGAGCGTGTCGCCCAGGACGATCAGCACCGGCTCGTCGTCGTCCAGGTGCGGGGCGCAGAGGTGGATCGCCTCGCCCAGCCCGCGGGGCTTGGCCTGGTGGACGAAATGGACGGGGACTTCCGAAAGGGCGGCGCGCTCCACCTTGCGGCGGGCCATGTACTCCTCGATCAGCTCGCCCTTGTAGCCGGTCACCAGGATCAGCTCGCTGATGTCCAGCCTGTCCAGCGAGTCGATGATGTGGCCCAGGATGTTCGAGCCGCCCACGGGCAGCAGCGACTTGGGCAGGAACAGCGTCTGGGGGCGGAGGCGGGAGCCGATGCCGGCCACGGGAATGATCACTTTCATCGCGAACCTCGATTTTCCGTCAAATTTAGGATTCTAGGCGGGAAACGGGCAAAATGGCGGAAAAAAGCGAAAACGGACCCGAAAACGCCCCTAATCCCTAATCCCTAATCCCTAATCCCCGATCCCTGCTCAAGTCCTCTTCCGATGATTGTCCGCGGCCTGGAGCTTGATGTCGGGCAGGTCGGTGACGCTGACGGCGAAGGACCAGCCGCGCGCGGGGCCGACGGGGGTCCAGGTGAAGTTCATCTGCCAGCAGTGGAGCTTGCGCTCGAACGTGAAGCGGTGCTCGGCGAACTCGTTCTGGTCGAAGTTGTAGTGGGTGGCGTAGGCCATCTGCCAGTTGGGCGAGGGGTTGAGGTTGGCGCCGAGGTTGGCGCTGTGGCTGGAGGTCTCCTTGAAGGCCTCCTTCGAGACGCGCGTGGCGTTGAAGGAGTAGGAGTAGGAGAGGCTCGCGCTCCACGGCGTGGTCTCGTAGTCGCGCAGCGCGCGGGGGAGCCCGGCGTTGAACCGCCCGCCCCAGCGGAACGACCGGTTGAAGGAGTAGGAGTAGGACTTGAGGATGGGGGCGCCGATCTCGTACGGGTCGCGCTCGCCCCACGAGTCGTAGAGCGTGTGGACGAAGTTGACCGAGAAGGCGTAGTTCTGCGAGAGCTGCAGCGTGACGCGGCTGGAGATGTCGCTGAGGGCGCTGTCGCTCCTGGCGAAGTTGTAGTTGCCCGAGGAGCTGATGCCGAGCACCTTGAGGTGGCCGTACTTCTTCTCCGCTTTCGCCGTCGAGTCGGCGCCGGTCTTCTTCGCGGCGCCGTTCCCGGAGGCGTCGTCGAGCAGGTACTTGAGGTCGAAGTCGTTGCCCAGCGAGAAGGTGAGCGCCTGCCGCTCCTCCTGGTAGGTGGAGCCGGGGTGGATCAGCGGGTGCATCACCATCGTCCGGTTGCTGTCCATCTCGGGCGCCCAGGTCCATCCCACGGAGGGGCTGACGACGTGGCGGATCCCCGTGAAGCGGCCCCATTCGGGGATCCAGGTGCCGTAGAGCTTTGTGTCGGCCGTGATGGAGGCGCTGAACTGGTTGTCGTAGGAGCCGAAGGAGCCGTTCGAGGGGTCGACCTCCGAATGGCGCGTGCTGTCGTCCAGGTTCCACGAGTCGGCGCTCCAGTAGTCCTTCCAGTTCAGGCTGGGGGTGACGTTGACGTAGCGTCCGAGCGAGCCCTGGTAGCGCAGCGTGAGCTCGTCCCGCGCGCCGATCCAGGTGGTGTCGGAGACGCCCGCGCCGTCGGGGTGGTCCTTCGTGCGCTCGGTCTCGCGCATGTACTGGTTGCCGCGGAAGGAGTAGCTGTAGGAGATCTTCTCCCACCAGCGGGCCTCGGTCGTGTCGTAGGGGTCGTCGTTCCCGGGGAAGAGCTGGCCGCCCGCGGAGAAGGCCAGGTCGGGGAGCTGCCGCGAGGAGGGGAGGACGTTGTTCGTCGGCGTGAGCTGCTGCTCCTGCTTGACCGTGGCGGTCAGCGTGGCGTTGTTGCGCCACTGGCGGCGGAAGGCGAGGGTGGCGTTGGCCTGCTGGTCGAGGACGGTCTCGCGGTCGGTGCCGTTGGCCTGGCGGATGTCGTTGGAGGAGACGAAGCTGCCTTCGCCGGAGAGGGTGGTGCGCCCGTCGGGGGTCAGCTTCTGCGCGTGCCTGAAGTGGAGGTCCCAGCCGCCGCCGTGGTTCGGGTCGAGGTCCTGCAGCCACCAGTTGTAGTCCAGCTGGCCGTCGAGCACGTAGCGCTTGTTGTAGCGGTAGAGCCCGTTGAGCTTCGTCCTGTCGAAGTTCCCCTTCTCGCCCTCCATCAGCTCGCCGCTGAAGGTGAAGTCCATGTAGTCGTTGGTGGCCCAGTAGAAGCCGAGGTTCTCGATGTAGAAGCCCTGCGCCTGGTCGCCGCCGAACTTGGGGGTGAGCAGGCCGGAGCGGCGCTCGTTGCCCACGGGGGCGGCCAGGAAGGGGAGCACGGCCACGGGCACGTCGGCGATGTTGAGCACGACGGGGCGCGCCACCATGCTCTGGTTGGGCTTCATCGTCATGCGCCGCGCGTAGAAGTAGTAGTGCTGGTCCTCCAGGCTGTCGCAGGTGGAGAAGTCGCCGCGCGCGATCTCGATCCGCCCGTCGGAGAGGCGCCGGATGTCCATGCCGTTGAACTGCTGCCTGTCCTGCCGCGCGGAGCCGTAGAAGACCTGGCCCACCTTGCGCCTGAGGTCGTACTTCATCTTGTAGCCGACCAGGTCGGGGCTGCCCTTGTCCTGGAGCGTGGGGTCGCCCGTGGCCTCCACCACCAGGTTCTTCGAGGAGTAGTCGATGGTGTCGGCCTTGAGCGTGCTGGTGCGGTACTGGAGCTGCGCCCCCGAGCTGAGCCGGAGCGACGATTTCCGCATCCAGTAGCCGATTTCCAGCGCCCGGTACTCCACCGTGTCGGGGGAGTTGGCCTTCGCGGTGGAGTCCGCCGCCCTGACCTCGGCGCTGTCGACGGGAATCTGGCTTTTCTCCTCCGCCTCGGTGCGGACGGGCGCCGTCAGCTCCTGCGCCGGGACCGCGTTCGCCAGCAGCGCGAGGGCAAGCGGCGCGAAAACGGTCGTTCGGCGGAAAAATCGGGGCATAGCCATATTTAGCTAGTTTTGGACGGCTATATGTTACAAAGTCCCGACCTCTGGGTCGTCCTCGCCTATCTGCTCGTCTGCCTGGCCGTGGGGTGGCGCTTCCGCCGCATCCCCATGCCCCCGCCCGGCGCGGTCCCCCCGGGGAGCGCCCCCGAGTCGCTGACGGGCTTCTTCGCCGGCGGCCGAACCGCCCGCTGGTGGTGGATCGGCGGCTCCCTCGTGGCCACCACCTTCGCCTCCGACACCCCCCTGGTCATTTCGGGCTGGGTGGCGCAGTACGGCATCTCCGCCAACTGGTTCTGGTGGGGCGGGGTGCTGGGCACCATGGCGATGACCGTCTTTTTCGCGGCGAAATGGCGCCAGGCCACCGTGCTGACCGACGCCGAGCTGGTCACGCTCCGCTACGGCTCCGACCGCCTCTCCACGGGCGTCCTCCGCACGGTGAAGGCGGTGGTCTCCGGCGTCGTCGTCAACTCGATCGTCCTGGGCTGGATCCTGGCCGCCATGACCAAGATCGTCCGCCCGCTGGTGGACTGGCGCTCGATCGTCGGCGACGCGGCCTACGCCGCCCTCGACGCGAACATCCCGGCCCTCCTCCGGCCCGAGGGGCTCGACAACGCCATCACGATCCTCCTGCTCCTGGCCGTCGTCCTCGTCTACACCATGATGGGCGGCCTGCGGGCGGTGCTGGTCTGCAACACGATCCAGGTGGCGCTGGCCATCGTCGCCACCACGATGACGGCCGGCTTCGCGCTGTGGCGCGTGGGCGGCTTCGAGGAGCTCTGGCGGTCGCTCGCCGAGCTCTATCCCTCCGGCGGCGAGCCGATGCGCGACTCCGCGGGGAACCTGATCCTCTCGGCCACGCAGATGGCGGAGTTCATCCCCGACCTCGGCGGCGGCATCTCCTCGAACGCCCTGGGGATGCCGGTGAGCGCGCTGCTCCTCTCGCTGGGCTTCCTCTGGTGGACGCACGGCGCCGTGGACGGCTCGGGCTTCACCGCGCAGCAGTTCCAGGCGGCCAAGACCCCCGCCGACGCGGAGTTCGGCTCGTTCCTCTACACCGTCGGCAACTTCGTGCTGCGCCACTGGCCCTGGGTGGTGGTGGCGCTGGCGGCCCTCGTCCTCTACCCCCGCCAGGAGTACGACCGGCTGGTGGTGGAGATGAACGAATGCGTCGACACCGGCGTCTGCACCGAGCTGCAGACCTGGTGCGTCGACCACTACGCGCAATGCCCCCTGCGCGGCTTCACCATGCTCTCGACGAAGGACGGCCGCTATTTCGAGGACCGCGAGATGGCCATCCCCACGATGATGCGCGACCTGCTCCCGCCCGGCGCGCTCGGGTTCGCGCTGGTGGCCATGCTGGCGGCCTTCATGTCGAGCGCGGCCTCGCACGTCAACTGGGGCGCCTCCTACGTGGCCGTGGACCTCTACTGCAGGTGGTGCCAGCGCAAGCGGCGCGTCCACGCGGTGGAGCAGAAGCTGGTGGCCCGCCTGGCCTGCGTGCTGGTGGTCTTCCTGGCGCTGATCGTGGCCGGGAACGTGGGCGAGATCGGCCTGATCTGGGAGTTCTGGGGCGGCATGATGGCCGGCATGGGGATTCCGCACCTGCTGCGCTGGTTCTGGTGGCGCGCCAACGCCTGGACCGAGCTGGCGGGGCTGCTGACCGCGCTCGGGCTTTCGGTGGCGAACCACCTCTGCGTGGTGAACGGGCTGGGCGGGATCTTCCCCGAGGAGCTCTGCTCGCACTCCATCCACGCGATCGCGATGATCTCGCTGATCAGCGGCGTCGTCTCCGTCGCGGTCACCTTCGCCACCCCGGCCACCGACCGGGCGACGCTCGAGAAGTTCGTCGCGCGCGTGCGGCCCATGGGCTTCTGGAACGCCATCCCCTCCGCCGGCCCCACCAAGCGGCGCCTGGCCGAATCCCTCTTCCTCTGGGCGATGGGGACCGGCTCGGTCTACGCCGGGCTCTTCGGCGTCGGGTTCGCCGTGCGCGCCGAATGGGAGCTGGGCGCGGGCATGGTCGCCTTCTTCCTCATCGGCGTCTGGATGACCGTGAAGGGGCTGCGGCGGATCTACGCGAACGCCCCCAACTACCGCACGCGGACCGTCGCCGTGACGCAGCCTCCCGAGCCCGAGAAGGACGAGGAGCCCGAGGAGTAGGCGATGCGCCTGTCGAACCGCCTTCCCTGGGCCACCGAGAGCGCGTCGCCGCTGCTGTCGCTGCGCGAGGAGCGCGAGCGGCGGGGCGAGCCCGTCGTCTCCCTGGTCTCCACCGACCCGACCTCCGCCGGCCTTGACCTCCCCTGGGGCGAGGTCGCCGCCGCGCTCGCGGACATCGAGGCGTGGAAGCGCTACCGGCCCGACCCGCACGGGGCGCCGGCGGCGCGCGAGGCGCTGGTCTCCTTCTACGCGCGGTGGGGCGAGCGGGTCGACGCCGAGCGGATCTTCGTCGGCGCGTCGACCAGCGAGCTCTACTCCTGGCTCTTCCAGACGCTCGGCGACCCGGGCGACTCCGTCCTCGTGCCCGAGCCCGGCTATCCGCTCTTCGACGAGATCGCCGCGCTCGCCGGGGTCGGGACGGCGCCGGCGCCCCTCGTCCCGCGCTTTTCCGCGAAAGGGGAGCTGCTGCGGTGGGCCTGGGAGCCCGAGCGGTGGAGCGTCCCCCCGAAGGCCCGCGCCCTCGTCGTGGTCGCGCCGCACAACCCGACCGGGGCGGTCCCCACGCCGGAGGAGTGGCGGAGGATCGGGGAGTTCTGCGCGCGCCGCGGGCTCTGCCTGGTCGTGGACGAGGTCTTCCGGCTGCTGGGTCCCCGCGCCGATGAGCCGACGTGCGACTGGGACTCGCTCGGCGTTCCGGTCGCGGTCCTCTCCGGGCTCTCGAAGTGGCTGGCCGCGCCGCAGCTCAAGCTCGCCTGGATGCGCCTCTACGGGCCCGAGGCCGACCTCCGCGCCTGGAACGACGCGCTGGAGCACGCCGCGGACGCCTGCCTGAACGTCGGCGGCCCCGCGCAGGCGGCGCTTCCCTCCCTGCTGCCGCTCGTCGACCGCGCCTCCGCCGCCCTCGCCGAACGGGTGGCCCGGAACCGCGGGATCTTCCTCGAGGTCTTCTCGGACCTCGCCTCGAAGGTCCGGATCCTCTCCGAGCCCTTCGGCTGGTACGCCGTCCTGGCGCTCGACGCCGACGAGGAGCGGCTGACGCTCGACCTGCTGCGCGAGACGGGGCTATTCGTCCACCCCGGCTTCTTCTACGATTTCGACGAAGGGGCGCTGGTCCTGGCCCTGGTGGCCGATTCCGAGGGGCTTCGCGCGGGATTCGGGCTGCTCCGCGGCTGGTTGGAAAAAAACTACCTTTGATGGTCATGGCAAAAAGCGCAAAACTCGAACTCAACGGCCAGACCTACGAGCTCCCCGTCGTGGAGGGCACGGAAGGGCAGGTCGGCATCGACATTTCGCACTTCTACAGGAAATCGGGCGCCGTCATGCTCGACGCGGGCTACGGGAACACCGCCTCGTGCAAGTCCGCCATCACCTACATCGACGGCGACAAGGGGATCCTGCGCTACCGCGGCATCCCCATCGAGCAGCTGGCCGAAAAGAGCACGTTCGTCGAGACCGCCTGGCTGGTCATCTGGGGCCGCCTGCCCACCAAGGAGGAGGCCGAGCACTTCTCGCAGCAGCTCACCGCCCACGCCGCCATCCACGAGGACCTGCGCCACCACTACGAGGGGTTCCCCGCCGGCGCGCCGCCCATGGCGATCCTTTCGGCCATGATCAACGCGCTGAGCTGCTACCACAGCGACTACCTCAGCATCGACGAGGACGCCAAGTTCGAAGGCGCCGCGGCCCGGCTCATCTCGCAGGTGCGCACCCTGGCCGCCGCCAGCTACCGCAAGTCCATCGGCGCGCCGATGAACTACCCCCGCCCCGACTTCAAGTATTGCGAGAACTTCCTCCACATGATGTTCTCCAATCCCTACGACGACTACATCCCCGATCCGGACGTCGCGCGGGCGCTCAACCTCTTCCTGATCCTGCACGCCGACCACGAGCAGAACTGCTCCACCTCGACCGTGCGGATGGTCGCCAGCTCCGGCGCCAACCTCTTCACCTCCTGCGCCTCCGGCGTCAGCGCGCTCTGGGGCCCCCTGCACGGCGGCGCCAACGTGGCGGTCATCGAGATGCTCGAGAACATCCGCAACTCCGGCATTTCGCCCAGGGAGTTCCTCGAGAAGGTGAAGAACAGGGAAAACCACATCCGCCTGATGGGCTTCGGCCACCGGGTCTACAAGAACTTCGACCCCCGCTCGAAGATCCTCCGCGAGGCGGCCAACAAGGTGCTCGCCAAGCTCCACAAGAAGAACGACCTGCTCGAGATCGCGCAGGAGCTCTCGGAACTGGCGCTGCACGACGACTACTTCGTCGAACGCCGGCTCTATCCCAACGTCGACTTCTACTCCGGCACGCTGCTGCGCGCCATCGGGATCCCGACGAACATGTTCACCGTCCTCTTCGCCATCGGCCGCATCCCCGGCTGGATCGCGAACTGGAAGGAGAACCACGCCGACCCCGACTCCAAGATCAACCGCCCGCGGCAGATCTACATCGGCAAGACGCAGAACGACTACATCCCCCGCGGCGAGCGGTAGGGGTCGTCCGGAATCGCGCCGCGAAATCGTCCGCGAACGAAAATGAAAGCCCTCCCGGTCGGGAGGGCTTTC
>CADBQJ010000143.1 GCA_902796785.1 Fibrobacter succinogenes | reverse complement strand
TGCCAGGTGCTCCTCGTCTCCTCCAGCGACGTCTACGGCCCGGGCGAAGGGCTGCTCGACACGGCGCACAAGGAGACCGACCCCTTCCGCCCGCTGACCCCCTACGCCTCCTCCAAGGCCTGCATGGAGATCCTCGGGCTGCAGTACCAGCGCGCCCACGGCATGCACGTGGTCATCGCGCGCCCCTTCAACTTCTCGGGCCCCAGCCACTCGCGCCGCTTCGTCCTGCCGGCGGTGGCCGAGCAGCTCGTGAAGATCAAGAACTACGGCGCCGAGCCGGTGCTCTACACCGGGAACCTCGACGTCAGCCGCGACTTCACCGACGTGCGCGACCTGGCCCGCGCCATCGTGCTGCTGATGAACACCGGCGCCTCCGGCTCCATCTACAACGCCTGCAGCGGCCGCATCTACTGCATCCGCGACCTGGTGGAGCTGATGGCCGGGCAGCAGGGGCTCGACGTGGAGTTCCGCCGCGACCCCGACCGCGAGCGCCAGGTGGAGCTGCCCCTCCTGATGGGGTCGGCGGAGAAGCTGATGCGCCTCACCGACTGGAAGCCCATCATCTCCATGGAGGACAGCCTGCTCGACCTCTTCCGGGAGATGGAGACCCGCGTGGCCCGCGAGCGCGAAAACGCCGCGAAGGCCCCGGCCGGCGGGCTTTTCCCGCCGATCTAGGCCCGGAAACGCGTTTTTCCCGAATCGGGAACCCTTTCCCGCGCCGGAGCATCCAAAGGACATGGACGAGAACGGAAACGGAACGCGCCGCGAAGACCCCGCCCTGGTCGCGAGGATCGCCGCGGGCGACCGCGAGGCGCTGCGCCGGGTCTACGAGGACCACGCGGAACGGCTGCTCAACCTGGCCCGACGCGTGCTCCTGGACGACGACGACGCGCGCGACCTGGTGCAGGAGCTCTTCGTCTCCCTCCCCGGCAGGATCGCCGGGTTCCGGGGCGAGGCGGGGCTCTCCACCTGGCTGCACCGCGTGGCGACGAACGACGCGCTGATGCTCCTGCGGAGCAGACGCCGCCGCGGAGAGCTGCTGAAGCGCTTCCTGTTCCCGTTCGCCGGGCCCGCCGAGGAGGACGATCCGACGCGGGAACGGACGCTGGGCGAGCTGAGCGACGCGGTGCTGGGGCGGTTCGACCCCGCGACGCGCGCGATGCTCTGGATGGCGGACGCCGAGGGAATCGACCTGCGCACGATCGCGCTGTCGCTCGGCGTTCCCGAGGGGACCGTGAAATCGCGGCTCTCCCGCGCCCGCGAAAAGGCGCGGAGATGGCTGCAGGAGGCCGGACATGGACGACTTGAAGAGCTTGTTTGAGCGGGCGCCGCGCCTTCGCGCCGACGACGCGCTCTGGGCCGGGATCGAGCGCGCCCTCGACGCGCGCGGCGCCGCGCCCGGAGGAAAGGAGGCGGCGGCCGCTCCCGCGGCGTCCTTCCCGGGGCTCCGCCCGGCTCTCGCCCGGCTCCGCCCCCTCGTCTTCCCCGCGGCCGCCGCGGTCGCCTGCGCGCTCGCCTTCGCCTTCCTCCCCCGGACCGGGGCGGGCGACGAGGAGTGGAGCGAGGCGGTCGCCGCGGTCTGGACCGAGGAGGATTCCTCCTGGGACGAGGAGTCCGAAGGGAACGACCCGGCCGAGCTGGTCATCAGCTGGAGCGACGGCAACCGAAAAGGAGACAGACGATGAAAAACGCACGACTCGCCAAACGCGCCATTCCCGCCGCGCTCTGCGCGCTGGCCCTGGTCCTTTCCTCCTGCGGACGGGACGAACGGCCCGAACCGCCGCGCGACGGCAGGATCCCGAAGCTCGAGGGCCACCGCGCGATCGCGGGGACCTTCCCGCGCGACCGCATGATGCGCATGGGCCACCGCGGGCGCGGACCGGAGATGGCGGCTCTCTTCCACCCCGAGATCCTCGACGGGCTGGGGCTGACCGACGCCCAGAAGAAGGCGCTCAAGGAAAACGCCGTGGAATCGCGCCGCAAGCGCGCGGAGATCAACAAGCAGATCGAGCTCGCGCGCATCGACCTCGAGCAGGCGCTCGAAGCGTGGCCCGTCGATCCCGGGAAGATCCGCGCCGCCGGCGCCAGGCTGGCGGAGGAGCGCGGCAAGCTCGCCGGCCTCCGCGTCGAAATGACCGCCTTCCTCCTCTCCTCGCTCGACTCCGCGCAGCACGCCAGGCTCGGCGAACTGCGCCGCGAGGCCCCGAAGCCGAGGGGGCGGACGGCCGACGCGGGGAAATAGTATATTGCCGTCCATGTACGGCATGGAAACCACGGCGTCCATCAGCGCCTGCGACGAACACGGCCGGCTGAAGCTGTGCTCCGCCCTGCAGATGATGCAGGACTGCTCCGAACTCTGGATCGATTCGGAGCCGGAGGTGAAGCGGTTTTTCGAGGAACAGGGCATGTGCCAGGTGCTGGCGTCGAGGCAGGTCGACGTCGTCCGGGAGCCCGTCCGCGGCGAACGCCTGCGCGTGGAGACGTCGATCTACGAAATGAAGCCGAAGTTCGGCTTCCGGAACACCTTCGTCTACGGCGCCGACGGCGCCCCCTGCTACCGGACGTGGAGCATGGGGGCCTTCGCGGACAGGACGACGGGGAAGCTCCGGGCGGTGAGCGACGACGTCATCGCCTCGATGACGCTGGAGAACCGGCTGGACATGGACTACCTGGACCGCCGCATCGCCGTTCCGGCCGACGGCGGAATCGCGGCGGCCGAACCGTTCCGCGCGATGCGCTCCGACATCGACTACAACCGCCACGTGAACAACGTCAACTACGTCCGCATGGGGCTCGACCTGCTTCCGGAGGATTTCCGCGTGCGGCGCCTCCGCGTGGAATACCGCGTTCCCGCGCGGCTGGGGGACGTGCTGGAGCCCGTCGTGTTCGACGGCCGCGGAACGTGGACCGTCCTCCTCCGGATCGGCGGCCGGACGAGCGCCGTCATGGAATTCGCGGGAGAATGAAAAAGGAGCGGAGATGCACTATCTGATCGTCCCGGGGCTGAACAATTCCGGGCCGGACCACTGGCAGAGCTACTGGGCGAAGAGCCTCCCGAACGCGACCCGCGTCGTGCAGCGGAACTGGGACCATCCGCAAAAGGAGACCTGGATCGAGACGCTGGACGAGGCCGCGTCGAAGCTCGACTCGGAGACGATCTTCGTCTCGCACAGCCTGGGCGTCGTGACGACGGTCCACTGGCTGCTGCGCCGCGCGGAGAGGGGCGGCGTCCCCGCGACGGTGAAGGGCGTCTTCCTCGTCTCGCCGAGCGACCCCGACGAGATCGAGATCATCTCCTCCTTCGCGCCGATGCCGCTGGGGAAGCTTCCCGTGCCCGCCTGCGTGGTGGCGAGCGAGAACGACCCGTTCGTCCGCATCGAACGCGCGCGGTTCTTCGCCGAATCGTGGGGCGCGAGGCTCTTCGAAGCCGGCGCCCTCGGCCACATCAACGCCAAGTCGAACCTCGGCGAATGGGAACAGGGCCGCGCCTTCCTCGCGGAGTTCGAGGGGAGTTTAGGGATCAGGGATTAGCGCGTAGTATCCGCTACGCGCAGACGCGTTTTTCGAGCGACTTGAAGGCCCTGCTCGACAGCAGGAAACGGTTCGCCCGGGAAAGGAGTTCCGCGGCGAGGACCGTGACGAGGACGACCGCGCCAAGGGTCGGCAGGACCATGCGGAAATCGGCAGGATTGCGGAACTTGAAGACCGCCAGAATCACCATGTGCTGGAAAAGGAAGATCGGGAAGCTGATTCCGCTCAGATGGGCGACGGCCCCGGCCGCCCTCGTCTTCATCACCGCGCTCCCGAAATGGACCGACGCGACGTAGAACAGCAGGCCCTGGAGCTGCGCGACGTCGCTGCCCGTCTTCACGCCGCAGAGCAGCGCGAAAAGCAGAAGCGCCGCGTACGCCGTTCGCTTGTCGCGCAGGACCCTCTCCCGGTATTTCGCGGCGACCATCCCGAAGTAGAAGCTTCCCGCGCAGGTGATCATGTTCCGGAAATCCGAAACGACGAAAAAGTCCGTGGTCTTCATCGCGACCATGCCGCACAGCAGGACGGCCGGAACGATCAGGACGTTCCGCTTCATCAGGCGCTGCAGGAGCGGGAAGACCAGGTAGAGCATCAGAATCGCGCCCAGGAACCATTCCCCGACGATGTAGTAGTCGGCGACCCTGTACTGGAAATAGCCGTCGACGCCGAACAGCGTCAAAAGCAGCGAAATCGGCTTCGCGCCCTCGTCCTCGTTGTAGAACAGCCGACGGTATCTGATGACTTTCGAGAGGAAAAAGAAGGCCCAGCAGAGGTAGAACTGGGGGAAGATCGAGCGCCAGCGCCTGAAATAGAACTCCTTCGGCGACAGCCCCTCACCGTAGTTGTAGAACAGGACCGTGCCCGATATCGCGAAAAACGCAGTGACGAAAATGTCGCCCCACTCGCCGTTGGCCGTGTGATGGAGGAACGGTATCGCGCCGTTCGAATGGCAGAAGAAGTGGAAGACGACGATCCCGAGCGCGCAGCAGGCCCGGCTGAAGTCGATGGCCGCGTCGTGTCGTACTCTTGTTCCCATGCCAGACCTTTTGCGTTGTCGAGGGTTTGAAGAGCGTTCAGCCGTCCCGTCGCCGGGTCCAGATCGACGCCAGCTCGAGGTGCGGCGTCTGCGGATAGAAGTCGAAGCCGCGAAGCTCCTTCGGGACGAACCCCTCCGACTCCAGCCGCGCGGCGTCGCGCGCCCAGGTGGCCGGGTCGCAGGAGACGTACCAGAGCTCGCGGGGGCTCCACCGGGCCAGCGTCGCGGGAAGCGAGGGAGCGAGCCCTTCGCGCGGCGGGTCGACCACGACGAGGTCGGGCCGCTCGGGGCTTTCCCACTCCTCCGCCGCGCCGGTCCAGGCCTCGGCGCGCGGCGAGAGGTTCTCGCGCATCCAGCGCAGCGCGCCCGGCTCGCGCTCCACGGCCACCACGCGGTCGAAGCTCCCCTCCAGCTGCGCGGCGAAGAGCCCCACGCCGGAGAAGAGGTCGATCGCCAGATTCCCCCCGCGGACCTCGCTCCGCGAGAAGAGCCAGTCGACGAGCCGCTCGAGCATGGCCACGTTCGACTGGAAGAAGAGCGACGTGTCGAAGCGGTATTCGCGCCCGCGCACCGCGGCGACCGCGGGGACGCCGTTCCCCACGAACCGCCCCGCGTCGCTTCCGAAGACGTCGGTTTCGGGCGACGCCCCCTTCAGCGCGGCCACCTCGGCGAAAACGCCCTTCAGCGACGCGTGGAGCACCGGGCATTCGCCGATCCCGACCACGCGGTGCGTCCCGCGCCCGAGGAAGCCGGCGACGTTCCGGCCGTCGCGCCGGAAGAGATGGACGCGGGCGCGGTTGCGGTACCCGAAGGGCTCGCCGCCCTCCACGTCGAACTCCGCCGGAAGCTCCCGCTTCAGCTGGCGGCGGAAGAGGTCTTCGACGATCCCGCGCTTGAGCGCGAGCTGGCCCGCCGCGGAGCAGTGCTGGAGCGAGCAGCCGCCGCAGCGCCCCGCGAGAGGGCAGGCGGGGGCGACGCGGAAGGGCGAGGGCTCGAGGATTTCGACGGCGCGGGCCTTCAGCCAGTCGCGCTTGCCGCCCGCCAGCTCGGCGCGGACCAGTTCGCCCGGAAGCGCCCCCTCGACGAAGACGACGCGCCCGTCGAGCCGGGCCAGCCCGTCGCCGCCGGCGACCGCCTTCTCGACGCGGAGTTCGACGCTCATCCTTCCCCGACGCGCGGCACCGCCGCGAGCAGTTTCTTCGTGTAGGGTTCGGAGGGGCGCGCGAAGACGGAGGCGCAGGGCCCCCGCTCGACGATCTCCCCGTCCTTCATCACCGCGACCTCCTCGCAGACCTCGCGGACCACCGCCAGGTCGTGCGCGATGAAGAGGAGCGACAGCCCGAGCTCGGCGCGCAGCCGCTTGAGCAGCGCGAGGATCTGCGCCTGGACGGTCACGTCGAGCGCGGAGACGATTTCGTCGCAGACCAGGAGCTTCGGGCGCAGCGAAAGGGCGCGCGCGACGGCGATGCGCTGCCGCTGGCCGCCCGAGAAGGCGTGCGGGAAGCGCGAGAGCGAGTCGCGGGGAAGCTCCACCATGTCGAGCAGCTCGGCGCACTTCCGCTCCGCGTCGGCGCGGCCGCACAGCCCGTGGCGGATCATGGGGAGCGAGAGGATCTGGCGCACCGTCATGCGGGGGTTGAGCGAGGAGCCCGTGTCCTGGAAGACGATCTGGAACGCGCGGCGCAGCCGGCGCTCCTCCTCGGCGCTCCTCTTCGCGAAGCCCTTCGCGTCGGAAACGAGCCTGCCGTCGAGGAAGACCTCGCCTTCGGAGGGGCGGATCAGCCCGAGCAGCGTCTGCCCGAGGGTGCTCTTCCCCGAGCCGGACTCGCCCACCAGCCCGAGCGCGGAGTCGGCGCGCACGGCCAGGTCCACGCCGCGCACGGCCTCGACCCACTCCTTCGGCTTTCCGAAGAGGGAGAACTTCGCGGGGAAGCGAACCCGGAGCCCCCTCGCCTCGGCCAGCGCGGGCCCTTCCGGGGCGGGCCTTTCCTCCGGCGCCGGCTCGAGAACCTCGGGCAGGCGCGGCACGGCGGCCAGGAGCCTTCTGGAATAGGGATGGCGAGGCGCGCGGAAGAACTCCGCCGGCGTCCCCTCCTCCACGATCTCGCCCCGCTGCATCACCGCCAGGCGGTCGGCGCGCTGCGCGACCAGCGCCAGGTTGTGGGTGACGAAGAGGACCGAGACGCCCGTCTCGCGGCGGAGGCGGTCGAGCAGGTCGAGCACCTGCGCCTGGATGGTCACGTCGAGCGCGGTGGTCGGCTCGTCGGCCACGAGGAGCGCGGGCCGGTGCGCCAGCGCCATCGCGACGACCGCGCGCTGGAGCATCCCGCCGGAGAGCTCGTGCGGCCAGGCGTCGATCACGCGCTCGGGGAGCTCCACGCTCCGCGCCATTTCGCGCACGCGCTTCTCGACGTCCCCGGCCTTCCCGTGGAGGCGGACAGCCTCGCGCATCTGGTCGCCGACGCGCATGAGCGGGTCGAGCGCCGAGGAGGGCTCCTGGAAGACCATCCCGACGCGCCCGCCGCGCAGTTCGCGCAGCCGCTCCTCCGGCATGGAGAAGACCGGCTCGCCCTCGAGGCGGACGTCGCCCTCCAGCAGGACCCCGCCCGGACGCGGGAGGAAACCCAGCGCGGTCTGGGCCGTGATCGTCTTGCCCGACCCCGACTCGCCCACCAGCGCGAAGAACTCGCCGCGCCGCACCTCCAGCGAGACGCCGCGCGTCAGCTCGCGGACGCCGCCGGCGTCCTTCACGCCGATCCGCAGCCCGGAGATCCCGAGGACCGCGCCGCTCATCGCCGCTCCGCCTTCGGATCGAACGCCGTCCGCGCGCCTTCGCCGACGAAGGTGGCCAGCAGCAGGGTGACGAAGAGCGCCGCCACGACCGATCCCGCGATCCACGGCGCGTAGAGGTGCTGGAGCCCCTGCGCGAGGAGCTCGCCCCAGCTGGGCGTGGGCGGCTGCAGGCCGAAGCCCAGGAAGTCGAGCGCCGTCAGCGAGCCGATGCCGCCGATCAGGTTGAAGGGAAGCAGCGTCACCACGGGCGTCATGGCGTTCGGGAGGATCTCGCGGACGAAGACGTGGAAGCGCCCCATCCCCAGGGCGCGCGCGGAGCGGACGTAGCCGAAGTTCCTCAGCCGCAGGAACTCGCCGCGCATGTAGTAGGAGAGGCCGATCCACTCGAAGAGGGCCATCGAGAGGAGCAGCATCCCGAAGCTCCGCCCGAAGACGGCGCCGACGAGGATGACGACGTAGAGGAACGGCAGCGCCGACCAGATCTCGACGAAGCGCTGCGCCGCCAGGTCGAACCGCCCGCCGAGGAAGCCCTGCAGGCCGCCGGCCAGCACGCCGAAGAGCGCGGAGACCGTCACGAGCGACAGCGCGAAGAGCATGCTGACCCGGAACCCGTGGATCAGCCGGGAGAGGACGTCGCGCGCGCTGCCGTCCGTCCCCAGCCAGTGCTCGGCCGACGGGGCGTGCGGCGGCGGCTCCGGCGCGTCGATGTAGCTGCGCAGCGGGTCGTGCGGCACGATCGGGAAGACCATCCAGTTCCCGCCCTCGGCGAAGTCCGGGCGCGCCTTCAGCGCGAGGTAGTCGGCCTCGGAGGCCCGGCTCCCGCCGAACTCCGCGTCGGAGTGGAAGGCGAAGACCGGGACGAGCAGCCTTCCCTCGTACTTCATCAGCAGCGGCTTGTCGCCGGCCACCAGCGGCCCGAGGAGCGAGATCGCGAACGCGACGCCCAGCGCGACCAGCGACGCGTAGGCGCGGCGCACCGACTTGAACCGGTTCCAGCGCAGGCGCGCCAGGGAGAGGTTCTCCCCCGCCGCCCGTCCGTCCGCGTTCCGCCGCTTTTCCATCAGCCCGCCCCGAAGTGGATCCGCGGGTCGACCGCGGCGTAGAGGATGTCGCTGAAGAGGCGCCCGAGCAGCGCCAGCAGCGAGGAGACGAGGATGATCCCCATCACCACGTTGTAGTCGCGCGAGACCATCGCGTTCCAGTAGAGGAGCCCCATCCCGTCGATGTCGAAGACCTTTTCGATCAGGAGGGCGCCCGCGAAGACCAGCGTGAAGATCTCGCTGAGCCGCGTGGCCAGCGGAATGCAGGCGTTGCGGAAGGCGTGCGCCCAGACGGCCCGGCGCGGCGAGCAGCCCCGGGCGACGGCGGCGCGGACGTAGTCCTGGCGGATCTCGCCGAGCAGGCTGTTCTTGAAGAGCATCGTGAGGAAGGCGAATTCCCCCAGCATGTAGCAGACCATCGGCAGGAAGAAGTGGTGCAGGAAGTCGGCCGCCTTCGCGAGCGGCGAGAGCGTCTCCCAGTCGTCCGAGACGATGCCGCCCAGCGGGAACCAGTCGAGGAAGGAGCCGCCGGCGAAGAGGACCAGCAGCACGATCCCCAGCGCGTAGCCGGGCATCACGTATCCCGAGAAGACCAGCGCGGAGGTGAGCGCGTCCCCCTTCGAGCCGTCGTGGAGCGCCTTCCAGGCCCCCAGCGGGA
>CADBQJ010000142.1 GCA_902796785.1 Fibrobacter succinogenes | reverse complement strand
ATCAGAACCGCGCGGACTGCGAGATCGTCAGGTAGAGCTCGTTGGAGTTGATTCCGTCCTCGCGCTCGCGGTCCCAGGTGAAGGAGAGCGTCGTGGCGAAGCGCTTGAGCCACTTGCGCTTCACGCCGACGGAGTTGCGCCACTTGGCCAGGCGCGGCGAATCGTCGACCTCGTCGTCGTCCCAGACCGCGAAGAGCTCGGTCAGCAGGTAGGGGCGGAGCTTCCAGAAGGGCGACTTCCAGACGACCTTCAGCGCGTTGCGCAGCGCGATCTCCTCGGAGAGTTCGGGCTCCTTCCCCTTGATCTTCGAATGCGTCCTGTTCCACCGCGTCGGCGTCTCCATCCAGCCGCTTTCGCGCCAGGTGGTCCGCAATCTGTAGGAGAGCGTCACGGGGCCGAGCTCCAGCGAGGGCTGGACGTCCCACCGCAGCTGCCAGGCGTCGCGCCAGTAGTCCTTGCGCCACGCGTCCTCGTTCTCCTTCCAATCCAGGATCCAGCGGAAGGCCAGCTTGGTCTCCAGCCACGGGAGGATCTCCCATTCCGCGTAGGGGGTGAAGTGCATGCGGTCGAACGCGGAGGCGCCGTCCTCGGTCAGGAGCTCCCATTCGAGGCCGGCGGTCAGGGGCTTGACCGGGCGGAACCCGGCGTCGAGCCCGTAGCGGATCCCGAAGTCGTCCTCGGCGGAGGCGGGAAGCGCCGCGGCCGCGCAGAAGAGCGCCGCCAGCGCGGTCCGTTTCGCGAAGGTGCTCATTTTCCGCTCCCCTTGGCCGAATTCCGCGGGCGGTAGAAGACCGTGACGATCGCGATGTCGTGGAGGAAGTCGATCTCGCCGACCTCCACGCGGACCACGTCGAACCCCAGGCGGGCGCGCAGGTCGGCGATCATCTCCGCGCGCTTCTCCGGGACGATCAGGTCCATGCGGTCGTAGCGGACCTTTTCGCTCCGCTCGGCGCGGCCCAGGAAGCCGTATTCCAGCACGGCGGCCGTCCCCAGCAGGGCGGCGTTGGTGAAGACCAGCTCGGCGTAGCTCACCTTCTTGTTGGCCAGCGCGTTGACGACGCTCAGGCCGATGGCGGCGAAGAGGTAGGTCATCTCCTTGATCGGGATGCTCTCGGTGCGGTAGCGGATGATGCCGAAGACCGCGAAGAGGCCGAGCGCGAAGCCCATGTCGAGCTTGACGTTGTCGAGCAGGATGCAGAGCAGGAAGACCGTGACGCTGATGATCACGTCGGTGAAGAAGTAGTCCTTGCGCCCGCCGCGCCTGTAGTAGAGAAGGCCGATGAGGACCAGCACCGCGACCATGTCGATCGCGAACCGGACCAGCAGGTGCATGAGGTGGTCGGAGTGGACGAGGGGGATTCCGAAGAACGTTTCCATGCGGTCTTCTCCTCAGGCCGCGGGGGTTCCGCGAAGCCTTTCGAGCAGCAGTCGCTGCGGTTTGAAACGGTTGGCCGGCAGGCCGTCGAACGCGAAGGAGCAGCCCACGCCGTACTTGCTCCAGGGAGAGGGGCGGAAGGAGCGGGCGCGGAGCGCGGCGTAGAGCGGCGAAAAGCGGCGGACGCGGGACTGCTTGAGCTCCACGATCGCCACGGCCGAGAAGTCGATCCGGGGGGCGGCGCCGTCCTCCGGCGCGGTCCAGCGCTCGGCCGTCAGGCCGAAGTCCACGGTCGCGCGCTCCGTTCCCGGCAGGTCGCGCAGGGTGACGCGGTCGAAGCGGGTCCAGAGGACGGGGCGCAGCTCGGACGGCGCGCAGGGCAGGGGGAAGCGCGAGAGGAACTCGGCCATCCCGCCGGTGATCCGCGGGACGATCGATTCGATCCCGATCCGCTTCTTCTTCGTCCGGAGCTCCTTCTTGCGCTTGTGCTCGAGGAAGAGGAGGCCGTTCGCGCCGTAGCGCCGCATCCGCACCTTGGAGCGCGGCTTCTTCCCGCGGGCGTGGTCGCGCCAGAAGTCGAGCGCGGGCGAATCGAAGTAGAGCGACTCGTAGGGCTGGCGGACGTCTCCCCCGATCTCGAGCGCGGCGTACTCCCCGGAGACGGACTCCAGCAGCTCGGGCAGGAGGCTCGCCGGGACGACGAACTTCGTGTCGACGCGGTCCTGCAGCTTGACCGACTTGAAGTCGTCCAGCGTGCAGCGCGCGATGCTTTCGAGGGCCCGGCCGTCCATGTCGGAAAAATACCTTTTTAGGGATTAGGGATCAGGGATCAGGGATTAGTGCGGATAATGGCCTTCGGCGATGAACAAAAAGGGCCCCTTTCCGGAGCCTTTTCGACATTTGGCGCGCAGCGGATTCTACGCACTGAGACCTGATCCCTAACCTGCCATCCGATCGAGCGCCGTCATGGCCGCGAAACCGACGGAGAAGGCGACCGTGCCGACGTTGGAGTGGGCCCCTTCGGAGAGTTCGGGGACGAGTTCCTCCACGACGACGTAGAGCATCGCGCCGGCGGCGAACGCCAGGACGCCCGGCATGGCGAAGGAGACGCGCTCCGCGGCGAGCGCCGCCAGGACGGCCGCGACGGGCTCGACGGCGCCGGAGGCCGCCCCGAAGAGGAACGCGTCGCGCCTGCGCATCCCCTCGGCGGCGAGCGGCGCGGAGACGATGGTCCCCTCGGGCACGTTCTGGAGGGCGATGCCCGCGGCCAGCGCCAGGACCGCCGCCGCGCCGACTCCGGCCTCGCCGGAGAGGAACCCCGCGCAGACGACGCCGACCGCCATCCCCTCGGGGACGTTGTGCAGCGTGACCGCCAGGAAGAGCTTCGCCGTGCGGCCGAGGCCGACCTTCGGCCCCTCCACGCGCCTGTCTGCGTGCATGTGCGGAACCGCGACGTCCAGCGCAAGCAGGAAGGCGACGCCGACCAGGAAGCCGACCGTCGCGGGAAGGAAGGCGAGCCGCCCCATCTCCGCGCAGCTTTCCATCGCGGGGAGCATGAGACTCCACGAGGAGGCCGCCGTCATGACGCCCGCGGCGAACCCCGTGAGGGCCTTGCGCGGCCCGGCGGAGAGCCCGTTCCGGAGGAGGAAGACGAACGCGGCGCCCAGGAGGGTGCCTGCGAACGGCATCAGGACCGCGGGGGCGACGACGTCCATGGCTCCCCCGCTCCGCTCACTTCGTCGCGACGACGGCGATCCAGGGCTTCGAGTCGTGGTGCGCGGTCCGGACGGCGGAGAAGCCCGCCTCCTTCAGCGCCGCCTCGAGCTCCGGCGCGGTCCAGCTCTTCATGCCGTCGATCATCCGCTCGTACTGCCGGGCGGCGGCGTCGGTCCCGTCGGACTCGTCGCAGATCAGGAAGAGGCCGCCGGGCGCGAGGGCGTCGCGGACCCGCGCGAAGCACTTCGCGAGGTCCTTCCAGAAGTAGACCGTCTCGAAGGCCGTGGCCAGGTCGTAGGCGCCCGAGGGCAGCGGCGTTCCGGCGACGTCGCCGACGGTCGCGGAGCAGCGCCCCGCCGCGACGGCGGCCGCGTTGAGCTTCGCGGTCTTCGCCACGGCGAGCGGCGAGACGTCGATCGCGTCCACCCGGGAGCCGGGGAAGGCGGCCAGCATGGCCCTGGCGTTGCGCCCGCCGCCGCAGCCCAGCTCCAGGATTTTCGCGGGCCTGGCGGCCGGAAGCCGCGACAGCCCCCAGTCGGCGCACTTGGCGTGGCCGAAGTTCATCCCGTTCAGCATGATCTTGCCGAGAAGGCCCTCCGGCTTCCGGGTCTGGTTGATGAATTTCAGGAAAAGTCCCATTTTCGCGTCCTTTGCGCCCATTTCGGCGCATTTTCCTTGATCTGCGGCAAAGATAGTAAATTAAGACTCTGTCTCAATTTAGAGATTAGGCCTCAAATCGCTAAATTTGTTGTCTGCAACGCCTTTTCACCCGGACGTGTCCATGAAACCGCTTTTCGTTCCCGCCCTCCTTTCCTCCCTCTGCCTCGCCGCCCTCGTCGCGTGCGGCGACGGCGGTTCCTCGTCCGGCCCCGAAGGCGACAGCTCGGAGGCGCTCTCGAGCGAAACCTCCTCCGCCGGCTCGTCGTCGAGCGCGCCGAAGAAGCTGACCGTCGAAACGTACGACGACCTTCCCTCGTGCGACCTCGACCGCGAAGGAACGAAGGCCTTCGTGAAGGACGAAGGCGTCTCCTACGTCTGCGACGTCGGCTACTGGACGGAGATTCCCGACGGGAAGTCCAGCAGCGGCAAGAGCGGCGGGCGTTCCAGCAGCTCGTCGCGTCCGGACGGTTCGTCCAGTTCCAGCTCCGTGGCGCCGCACGACTCCGCGTACGCCTTCGGCTACGCTCTGAAGAACGCACCCACTCCGAGCATGGGCTGTGGAAAGAACATCGCGCTGAGCGACCACTTCCAGTTCACCGGCGGCGGAGTCGAGCACGAAGTCTACCTCGACCTTCCCGCGAACTACGACAGGAACAAGCCCTACCGGCTCGTCTTCGGCTTCCACGACATAAACGACTCGGCCAAGGGCGTCTCGCAGCGCCTGAACTACTACGGGCTGCGCCTGAAGGACAGCGTCAACACGATCTTCGT
>CADBQJ010000141.1 GCA_902796785.1 Fibrobacter succinogenes | reverse complement strand
TGTCGAAGGGGACGAGGAGCTTCGCGTCGTTCCGCGCGACGGCGCTCGCCGACCGGTCGCTGCTGGTCGCCGCCCCCTCCGCCGGACGCCTCGAGATCCGCGACGTCTCCGGCCGCGCGCTGCTGCGCCGCGACCTCTCCGAAGGGACGCACCGGATCTCGCGCGGCGAAATCGGAAGCGCCGACGGCGCGCTGCTCGTGCGCTGGAAGGGCGCCGACGGCCGCGTCTGGAGCGGGCGGGCAGATTAGGGATCAGGTCTCAGGGATCAGGGATTAGTGCGTACAATCGCCTTCGGCGACGAACAAAAGGGCTCCTTTCCGGAGCCCTTTTCAATATTTACGCGAAGCGGATCATACGCACTGAGACCTGATCCCTAATCCCTAATCCCCAATTCTCCGATCTTCCTCAGGCGGAGCGTGCGGACCTGGGCGGGGTCGACGCCGAGGAGGGCGCCGAAGACGGGATAGGGACTGACGGCGTTGCCCTGGGCGTTGGCCTTGAGGACGACGTCGAGGCGCGCTTCGTCCCGCTCGAGCTCGAGGATCTCCGCCCGGAGGTCGATCTCCTTGCCGCGCGAATCGACGATCGTGCCGAACGCTCCCGCCTCCAGCCGCTCGGCGAGGTTCGCGGGGCTCGCCCCTTCGAACCGCCACCGGACCTTCTCGCAGACGGTGAGGTCCGACTTCTCGATGGCCGTCCACTCCGCGAGCGAGAGGCCGTCGGGGAGCTTCGCGTTGATCTTTTCGAGCAGCGCGCGGCCTTCGTCGGAACCGAACTCCGGCATGGGGTCGAGCGGGCGGACGACCAGCTCCTCGCGGATCGCCTCGGCGCCCAGCGGCAGCGCGCCGGCGTTCTTGACGATGGGGCGCGGGTTGAAGCCGTGGCTCTTTTCGAGGCGCACGCCGCTGCCGGAGATGGCGCGGGCCAGCAGGTCCATGGTGGTCTGGTGGGGGAGGAACCGCGACAGGCCGACCTTGGAGAAGAGCAGCCGCGTGGGGTGGCCGAAGATCGTGTTGGAGCGGCGCGCGGCCTGGAGCTCCGCGATCTCCGCCTCGGTGCGGGAGGGCGCGGGGCTTTCCGGCGGCTTCGCGAGCACGGTGTCCCTGCCGAAGCCGGGGATGCCGCACTTGTGGCAGTCGCCCCACTTGCAGTTGTTCACGGGCTCCGCGTCGTCGCGGAACATCTTCTCGTATTCGGACTTCAGGTAGCCGACGGAGACGCCGGCGTGGATGCCGTCCCACGGCAGGCGCATGTCCAGCGGGCGGTCGCCGTGGATCCGCTTCATGTCGTAGCCGAACTCGGTCCAGATCGACTCCCATCCGGCGAAGTCGATCCGCTCGCCCTGGCTTTCGAAGACGAGCCCGCGGCGCGACGCCTCGAGGATCATCGGCGCGAGCGACCGGTCGCCCCGGCTGTAGAAGCTCTCGAGCCGCGCCTGCTCCCACGAGGTCCAGCTGATGCGCACCGTCCGGCTGTCGCGGAACCGCCCGCGCAGCAGCGCGAGGTTGGAGAGGGCGCGCTCCTTGTCCACGAAGCCGACCCACTGCATCGGCGTGAAGGGCTTGGGCACGAGGATGCCGACGCTGGCGTGCACCTGGTTGCCGTGGTCGTGCGCGTATCCGATCTTCCGGATGTTCTCGATCAGCTCGCCGCAGGCCTCCATGTCCTCGGGGCCCTCGGTGGGGAAGCCGATCATCGAGTAGAGCTTGACCTTGTTGTAGCCGGTGGAGAAGGCGGCTTCGGCGGCCTGGTAGATGTCGTCGTCGGAGATGGTCTTGTTGATCATGCGGCGCAGCCGCTGCGACCCCGTTTCGGGCGCGAAGGTGGCGCTGCGGCCGGCCTTGAGCGCCTGCACCTTGTAGGCGACGCTCTTGCCGTAGGAGTTGACGCGCAGGCTGGGCACGCTGACGTCGATCGCGTGGAAGAAGGGGTCGTCGATCAGCTTGTCGAGCAGCGGCTCGAGCTGCGAGTAGTCGGCGGTGGAGAGCGAGAGGAGCCCGAGCTCGTGCTCGCCCGTGGCCTCGATCCCCTCGCGGGCGAGGCGGAGCGCGACGTCGGCGTCGAATTCGCGCACGGGGCGGTACCAGTAGCCCGCCTGGCAGAAGCGGCAGCCCTGCGTGCATCCGCGCATCACCTCGAGCGCGAAGCGCGGGTGGACGGGCGCGGTGTTCGGCACGAGGTTGCGGACGGGATGGAATTCCGGATCCATCTTCCGGATGAAGGCGCGGCGCACCCCCTCGGTCCGCTCGTAGGAGCCGGTCGCCGGGCGGAGCGGGACGATTTCGCCCCATTCGTTCGTCGTCGTCGGGGTCAGCGCGGGCACGTAGACGCCGTCGATCTTCGACGCCGCCTCCAGGATCTCGACGCGGCTCTTCCCCTCGCGGCGCATCCTTCCGACGAGCTCCACGAGGTCGGGGAGGACGGTCTCGCCGTCGCCGATGCTGAAGAAGTCGAAGAAGTCGGCCACGGGCTCGCAGTTCGCGGAGCAGGGGCCGCCGCCGGCGACGAACGGGTCGTCGTCGCCGCGTTCGGAGGAACAGACGGGAATTCCCGCGAGGTCGAGCGCGAAGGGGATGTTGGTGTAGTTCAGCTCGCTCTGCACCGTGATCCCCACGAGGTCGAAGTCGCGGATGGGGCGGAACGAGCCGTGCGTGTAGAGCGGCATCCCCTCGCGGATCATCCGCTCGGCCATGTCGGGCATCGGGAGGAACGCGACCTCCATCAGCAGCTTGGGCCGGCGGTTGACCACGTGGTAGAGCACGCGCACGCCGTTGTTCGACATCCCCACTTCGTAGTTGTCGGGGAAGAGGAACGCGATGGTCCC
>CADBQJ010000140.1 GCA_902796785.1 Fibrobacter succinogenes | reverse complement strand
TCCCCGAGCCGGGAACGCCGTAGAAGAGCACCGCGGGGGCGCGGCCGGGCCCGCCGGCGTCGAGCAGCTCCTTCAGCACCTCGCCGTGCGTCTTCGCGATGTCGCCGTAGTATTCCATCGGCAGCGGCCTGTCGACGGCGCGCGTGTAGAAGTGGCTGTGGAAGGGCTTGTTCGCGAGCCCGTCGAGGAAGCCGCCCATCTCGTCGTTGTAGTCCAGGTCGGAGTCGAAGAGGGCGAATTTCTGCAGGTTGCCGGAGGAGGAGAGCGCCTTGACGACCGACGCGCGGGGCGCGTCGAGGCACTTGGCGTAGAAGGAGATCTTATCCGCCCGCGAGAAGGAGCAGCCGAGGCCCCGCCTCCCGGGGCGGAAGCCCCAGTGGCCCTGGGACAGGAGGTAGCCGAGCGCGACGAGGTCGCGCTCGAGGTCGTCGAGCTTCAGCGCCTCCCGCAGCTTCTCCAGCCGGGCGCGGAAGGGGTCGCGGGCGCTCGTCCCGAACTTTTTCCCGATGCGTCCGAAGGCGTCGCGGCAGAGGAGCCGGACGTAGCGGCGGCCGTTGCGGGCGGCCCAGAGATGCGCCATGGCCGTCTGGGGACCGCGGTCCCAGTCGACGGCGTCGTCGCAGTTCCAGAAGCGGCGCCCCCTGACCGTCCGGAGAGCGCGTTTCTCCATGCGCCGCGCGGAACCGCCGTCCTCGACGGCCTCCGCGACCTCCACTTCGACGCCGGAGAGCTCCGGCGGAAGGATCCTCTTCGCCTCGTCGACCAGTTCCGCGTAGTCGGCGGCGTCGAGGAACCTCTCCAGCGGCTCGAAGCAGTCGTCGTCGTTGATGACGTCGTCGTGGTTGTCGATGAAGCGCAGGAAGCAGTCGCGCAGAAACGCGTCCAGGTATTTCGTCGATGTCTTCTTGTATTGCGGCATGTGTTCCCCCTTGTTCTCGGATCGGTTCCGGGCGTTTTCCCCGTCCATGGACAATATCGCAACTTTGGAGCGACAAATATGTCGTATCAAGTGTCCGCGCGCGAATCGCCTATCTTTGGGGCGTGAAGATCGTCGTCGCCATGGACTCCTTCAAGGGGTCGCTCGCCTCGGACGAGGCCAACCGCGCCGTCGCCGCCGGCCTCGCGGGCCACGAGGCCGTCCTCCTGCCCCTGAGCGACGGCGGCGAGGGGTTCCTGGAGCCCTTCCGCGGGGGAAGCTTCGCGAGCCGTGCCGCGACGGTCGGCGGCCCCCTCGGGGAGCCGGCCGAAGCGGAGTTCCTCTTTTCCCCCGCGGAGGGCCGCGCGATCCTGGAGAGCGCCCGCTGCTGCGGGCTGGGGCTCGTCCCCGAGGGGCGGCGCGACCCGCTCCGGGCCTCGAGCGCGGGGCTGGGCGAGCTGATCCGGAGCGCGCTCGACCTGGGCGCGCGCGAGATCGTCGTCGGCCTTGGCGGGAGCGCGACCTGCGACTGCGGGATGGGGATGGCCGCCGCCCTGGGCGTCCGCTTCCTGGACGAGGCGGGGACCGAGCTGCCCCCTTGCGGCGCGAACCTCGCCCGGATCCGCTCCGTCGACCCCTCCGGGCTGGACGCGCGCCTGGCCCGCGTCCGCGTCGTCGCGGCCTGCGACGTGGTCAACCCGCTCTGCGGCCCGACGGGGTCCGCCCTCGTCTACGCCCCGCAGAAGGGAGCCGACGCGCGGGCCGTCGCGCTCCTGGAGAGCGGGGCGCGGAACCTGGCCACGCTGCTCCACCGCGCCCTCTTCGCCGACCGCTCCGAGGAACCCGGCGCCGGCGCCGCGGGCGGCCTCGGCTTCGCCCTGCGCGCCTTCCTGGACGCCGAGCTCGTTCCCGGCGCGGACCTCGCGCTGCGGGCCGTCGGACTGCGCGAGGCGCTGAAGGGGGCCTCCCTGCTGATCACCGGCGAGGGGCGCTACGACGCGCAGACCCGCTTCGGCAAGGCGCCCGCCCGCGCGGCGGCGCTGGCCCGCGCGCGCTCGATTCCGACGCTCCTGCTCTGCGGCGGGTGCGACGAGCCGCCCGCGGACGAGCCGCTCTTCCGCGTCCGCCGCGCCACGCCGGAGGGGACGCCGCTCGCGCTGGCGATGGAAAGCGAAACCGCGCGGTCCAACCTGGAGCGCGCGGCGTCGGAGGCGGTCGCGGAGTTCGCGCGGGGGACTTTCTAGGAGCCGTCCTTCCCGGCGCGGCACTTCGCGCAGATCCCGAAGATCTCGGTCTTGCGGCTGGTCTCGGAGAAGCCGTTCGCCCCGGTGATCTCCTTCACCGCGTTCTCGAAGGCCTCGGAGCGGACCTCCTGCACGGCCCCGCACGAGGTGCAGACCAGGTGCTCGTGGGCCTCGGCGCCGATGGCGGCCTCGTAGTGCATGTGGCCGTGGCCGAAGTCGGACCCGGAGAGGATCCCCGCCTCGGCCAGCTGCGCCAGGGAGCGGTAGAGCGTGGCGCGCGAGACGCGCATCCCCTGCTGGTGCATGTCGAAGAGCAGCTCGTCCACGCTGAAGTGCGAGCTCTGCTGGAGCGCCGCCTCGAGGATCAGCGCCCGCTCGCGCGTGAAGAACATCTTGTGCGCCGCCAGGTAGAGGCGGTAGCGCGCGGTGGCGTCGGCGAGCCGTTCCCGGAACTTTCCGTCGGCTTCGGCGCTCATCCCCGTTCCCCCACGAATTCCTCGTAGATGGCGCGGATCGTCTCGTCGTAGTCCGCGTTGTCCACGCCGATGATGATGTTGATCTCGGACGACCCCTGGTCGATGACGCGCACGCTGATGCCGCGACGGGCCAGGGCGCCGAAGAGGCGGGCCGCCACGCCGACCTGGCCGGTCATGCCGTGGCCGACGGTGGCCACCAGGGCCAGCTCGTCGAAGACGCGCACCTTGTCGGGCTGGAGCTGCCGCTCGATGGCCTCGAGCACCTCGTTCTGCGCGGGCTTGAGGTGGGCGGTGTCGACGATGATCGACATGGAGTCGATGCCGGTGGGGGCGTGCTCGAACGGAATGCCGTGCCCCTCGAGGATCCCCATCACCCGGGCGCCGAAGCCGCGCTCCTTGTTCATCATGTCCTTGTCGATGTAGATCATCGAGAAGTTGCGGCGGCCCGCGATGCCGGTCACCAGGCCGTTGGTCTCCTCCTTGCGGTGGGGGCCGATGACCGTGCCGGGGTCCTGCGGGCGGTTGGTGTTGCGGATGTTGATCGGAATCGACTTGGCCTTGCAGGGGGCGATCGACTCGTCGTGGAGGACGTTGGCGCCGGAGTAGCTGAGCTCGCGGATCTCGCGGTAGCTGACGTAGGGCATGGGGCGCGGGTCGTCGACGATGCGCGGGTCGGCCATCAGCAGACCGGAGACGTCGGTCCAGTTCTCGTAGACGGAGGCGTCGACGGCGTTGGCGAGGATGGCGCCGGTGATGTCGGAGCCGCCGCGCGAGAAGGTCTCCAGCTCGCCCACGGCGTTGCGGGCGTAGAAGCCGGGCACCAGGAACCGCTCGCCGCGGCGCAGGCGCTCGCCGATCTTCGCGTAGCCCTCGGGGGTCACGCGGTGGAGCGAGTTGATCTCGATGAGGTCGAAGGCGTCGACGAACTCCCAGCCGAGGAACTCGGCCATCAGGCGGGCGCTGAGGTATTCGCCGCGGGAGACGACCCAGCTGGCGGAGAGCGACTTGCCGTCGGCGAGGATCTTCTTCCGGATCTCCTCGAGGTCGCGCGCGATGTCGGTCTTCAGCCCGAGGTCGGCGGCGATGCCCAGGTAGCGGTCGGCGATCATCCCGAAGGGCTCGGAGAAGTCGAGCCCGCGCGAGGCCGTCTCGTGGACGGCGTAGAGGAGGTCGGTCAGCTTCACGTCGTCCCTGCTCCGCTTGCCCGGGGCGCTGACGGCCACGACGGCGCGGCGCGGGTCGGACAGGACGATGTCGCGGACCTTGCGGAACTGGCCGGCGTCGGCCATGGAGCTTCCGCCGAATTTGCAGACGATGGGATTCTGGATCATAACCTCTCCGGGGGCGTTTTTCCGCCGTCGCCGAAAGATAGAAACCGCGGCCGCGGAGGGGAAAACCGCCCCGGAGGGGCCTTTCGGGGCGGCCGCGGGGCCGGGCGGGCCCGCCCTCCCCGCCGGTTCTTCTCTTTTTTATTGACAAGAAAAACGAATATTCTATAATTGCGACGACTTCCACCCGAACCGCCGCGACAGCGCATGACCGTCCGAAAGCCCGACCCCCGACTGCGATTCGACCTCCACCCCGACTCCCCCGTCCTCCCGTGGCTGGTCCGCCTGGCCCCGCTGGCGCTGGAGCGGACCGCGCTCCACCTCCACGGCGGCACGGGGACGGGCAAGGAGCGCTTCGCCCGGCTCTTCCACGCCCTCTCCTCCGGGGCGGAGAGCCCGTTCGTGGCGGTCAACTGCGGCGCGATCCCGAAGGGGACGCTGGAGAGCGAGCTCTTCGGCCACCGGCGCGGGGCCTTCACCGGCGCTGACCGCGACCACCGCGGGCTGCTGGAGCAGGCGGACGGCGGGACGCTCTTCCTCGACGAGATCGGCGAGATGCCGCCGGAGGTCCAGGTGCGGTTCCTGCGGGTCCTCCAGGAGCGCGAGGTGCGGCGCCTGGGCGAGGAGCGCGTCCGGCCGGTGCGGTTCGCCCTGGTCAGCGCCACCCACCGCCCGCTGCGCGAGCTGGCGGAGGAGGGGGCGTTCCGCGAGGACCTCTTCCACCGCGTCTGCGCCTTCACGCTCGAGATCCCGGACCTCGCGCGGCGCGCCGTGGACCTGCCCCGGCTCTCGCTCGCCCTCTGGCGGCGCGACGGGGCGAACGGCCGCCCCTTCCCGCTCGACGCCCGCGAGCTGGCCTCGCTGGGCGCGCGCCGGTGGGGCGGCAACCTGCGCGAGCTGGCGAACTGGCTGGGAGAGCGGGCGTGGCGCAGGCGGTGGCGCCTGCCCGAGCCGGCGGACGCTCCGGCGCGCGGCGCCGCGGCCGCGGTGGAGAAAACGCCCGACGCGCGCGAGATCCGGGCGCTGTCGCGGTCCCGCCTCCGCGAGGAGGCGGCCCGCGCGCTCGTCGAGGCCTTCGGCAACAAATGCGCGGCCGCGCGGGCCCTGGGAATCGGGAGGTCGACCCTCGACTACCGGCTCAGGGCGCCGGCGTCGCGTCTTCCGGAGGTTCCTCGAGCTTGACGACGCGCCAGAGTTCCTCCAGTTCCTCGGCCGAGAGCTTCCCGAGATCGGGGGTCCGCGCCTCCATGGCGCGGAAGCGCCGCGCGAACTTGCGCGAGCTGGCGCGGAGCGCCTCCTCGGGGGTCACGTCGAGATGCCGGCCGAGGTTGACCACGGCGAAGAGCAGGTCGCCCAGCTCCTCCTCCAGGTGCTTCCGGGCGCGGACGAGGCGTTCGGCGGGGGCGGTCTCGCTCAGCGCGTCGCGGACGCTCCTCGCCCGCTTCACCTCCTCGATCTCCTCGGCGACCTTGTCGAAGACGCCGTCGGCGTCCTTCCAGTCGAACCCGACGCGGGCCGCGCGGGTCTGCATCTTGGCGGCGTACTGGAGCGCGGGGAGCTGCAGCGGGATGCCGTCCATCTGCGACTTGCGGCCCTGCTTGTCCTTCTCGCCCTTCTTGATCTTCTCCCACTGGGCCACCACCTGGCCGGCGGTGCGGAGCTTGTCGCCCTCGCCGAAGACGTGCGGATGGCGGCTGACCAGCTTGCGGGAGACGTCGTCGATCACGTCGCCGATGTCGAAGCGGCCGCCCTCGCTGGCGATCTGCGAGTGGAAGAGGACCTGCATCAGCACGTCCCCGAGCTCCTCGCGGATGTGCGCGTCGTCGCGCTCGGCGATCGCCTCGGCCAGCTCGGCGCACTCCTCGGTGAGGCAGGGAAGGATGGAGTCGTGGTCCTGCTCGCGGTCCCACGGGCAGCCGTCGGGCGCGCGGAGGCGGGCCATGATCTCGACGAGGTCTTCGAACGTGTAGTCCAGCTTTTTCATGCAGGTGAAGATAGAAATGAGCCCCGAACGCGAACGCCGCCGGCTGCTGCTGGCCATCCACCTTCTCGAATGCCCCGAATGCGGCCCCGCCGGAGCCGCGTCGGTCCTCCGCGCCAACCCGGAGGCCGAGACGCCGGAGGAGCTGGACCCGCGCCGGCCCGAGGCGGCGCGCTCGGCCGCGCAGGCGCTGGCGGCGCGGAGCCGGCGCTGGGAGCCCGGGCGGCTCGAGGAGCGCCTGGGGCGGTGGGCCGAGTCCGGGATCCGCTTCCTGACGCCGGAGTCGTCCGGATTCCCGCGCAACCTGCTCGAGTCGCCCTACCGCCCCGCGCTGCTCTCGCTCCGGGGGACGCTCGCGCCCGAGGACGACCGCGCGCTGACCGTGGTGGGGACCCGCCGGGCCACCGACTACGGCTTCGCGGCCGTGGAGAAGATCGTCGCGGAGATCGCCCCGCACCGCCCGACGATCGTCTCGGGGATGGCGGAGGGGATCGACCGGTGCGCCCACCGCGCCGCGCTCGCGAACGGGCTGCGCACGCTGGCGGTCCTGGGCGAGGGGCTGGCCGTTCCGCAGAACCGCCGGACGCGCGAGCTGCGCGAGGAGATCGAGTCGCGCGGGGCGGTCCTCTCCCCCTTCCTGCCCGACGCCTCGGCCCGCGCCTGGACCTTCCCCTTCCGCAACCGGATCCTCTCCGGGCTCTCGCGCGGGACGCTGGTGGCGCAGAGCCGCGTCAAGGGCGGCGCGATGATCACGGCGCGGCTGGCCGCCGACGAGGGGCGCGACGTCTTCGCCGTGCCCGGCTCCATCTTCGCCGAAAGCTCGGGCGGCTGCAACCTCCTGGTCGCCGAGGGGGCGACCCCGGTCTGCGAGGGGGCGACGGTCGCCGAGGCGCTGCGCTGGCGCGCCCCGCGCCCGGGCTCCGCCGCCTCCGCGCCCGCCGCGCGGCAGACCTCGCTCTTCGCCTCCCCCGCGCCCGACGCGCTCCTCTCGGGCCTCTCGCCGGAGGAGCGGGCGCTCTGGGAGGTCTGCCCGTCCGAACCGGGCGCGATGGACGAGGCGCTGCGCCGGGCGGGGATGCCCGACGCGCGGGCGTTAGCTATTTTGGCGATGCTGGAGATGCAGGGTCTGGTGCGGCGCCTCCCCGGCAACCGCATCGTCCGCGCCTCCCGCTGACTTCGCCCGGGAAGGCCCGATGAGAAACGTCCTGAGATGGATCCTCGTCGTGATCGGCGTGCTGGCCGCGCTGACCGTCTGGCGCGCGCTCTTCGGACAGGGGGCCTTCATCCACCAGCAGGCGCTGCGCGCCGACAACGCGGCGCTGAGGCGGGCCAACGACACCCTTCTCCACGAGATCGAGCGCCAGGAGGAGCGCATCCGCGAGCTGCGCGTCGACTCCGTCGCCGTCGAGGGGATCGCCCGCACCGAGCTGGGCATGTCGCGCAAGGGCGAGCTGGTCTACCGGTTCGTGCCGGCGCAGCGGAACGCCGAAGACGAAGGCGCGAAAAAGGGGGCGGCCGAAGAAGCCGCCCCGGTCAGGACGAAACGCCGCTGATCACCGTTCGGGCGCGAAGACGAGCACGTGGCCGAACCGCTCGCCGCCCTCGCCCGCGTAGATCCGCGAGACGTCGACGACGCAGCGGATCTCCTGGCCCACGCGGTTCTTGCAGCGGGCGCGCAGGCGCAGCGAGTTGCCCTGCCATCCGGAGTTGAGCTGGTATTCGATCCCGCCGTTGCGCCCCTCGATCTGGGTGGGGAGGTTGTCGATCGGCCGGCCGAGCATTTCGCGCGGCATCTGGCCGAAGAGGCGGGTCATCCCCTCGTTCCGGGAGACGACGTGCGCGGAGCGGTCGAGCACCGCCACGCCGGGAACGCCGGCGCTGTCGCGGTTCATGCCGACGGCCTTGAGAATCTTGGCGTAGAGCTCGGGATCGAGGCTGTCGGGCGAAATCTTCGTCTGCTGGATGTAGTGGAGCAGCGCCATCTCCGTCACGCGGCGGGGGCCGGGCCCCACGCGGTCGAACGGCATGCGCCCTTCCTCGAGCCAGTTGATGACGGTCTGCGAGGTGATCTGGAAAAGCTTCGCGATTTCGCCGGTGGTCAGCATTCGTTCCTCCTTTTGCGACTTGCGTCGTTTTAGAAATATGCTAACAAATCTTAACGAGCGGTACTTATTTTTTGACTTTTTTCGGTGGAATTGCTCAAATTCCTCAATCCTGCTCCACCAGGGCGACCGCCTGGGCGGCGATCCCCTCCTCGCGGCCCGTGAAACCGAGCTTTTCGGTCGTCGTCGCCTTCACGCCGACCGCGTCCGGGGAGATGCCGAGCGCCTCGGCGACGTTCTCCTTCATCCGCGCGACGTGGGGCGCCAGCTTCGGGCGCTGCGCCATCACCACGGAGTCGACGTTGAGGATCCGGATCCCCGTCTCCGCGAACCTGGCGCGGATGAAGCGCAGGATCTCGCGCGAGTCCATCCCCTCCCACTTCGCGTCGGTGTCGGGGAAGAAGGTGCCGATGTCGCCCAGCCCCGCGGCGCCCAGCAGCGCGTCGGCGATCGCGTGGATCAGCACGTCGGCGTCGCTGTGGCCGAGCAGCCCCTTTTCGTGCGGGACGTCGACCCCGCCGATCACGCAGCGCCGCCCTTCGACCAGGCGGTGGACGTCGAAACCGATTCCGCAGCGAGCGCTCATGCCTTCTCCTTTCCCCGGGGGCGGACCAGTCCGGCCTTCCAGAAGGCCTCGAACCGCTCCAGGTCGCCGGGGAGCGTTATTTTGTCATTGAGATAATCGCCCTCGACGAAGGAGACCCTGCGGCCGAAGCGTTCGGCGATGGAGGCCTCGTCGGTGGGGACGAAGAGGGAGTCGCCCGCCACCTTGCGGACGTTGTCGAGCTCGGCGAACCACTTCTCCAGGTCCGCGCGGGCGAAGCCCTGCGGCGTCTGCGCCAGGCGGAGCTCGGAGCGGTCGATCGTGCCGGCCACGAAGCCGTCGGGGCCCGCCTTCTTGACGGTGTCGACGCAGGGGCGCGCGACGATGAAGGACTCTCCCCGCTCGAGCGCCCGGACGCAGTCGCGGACGATGCGCGCGGAGACGAAGGGACGGGCCGCGTCGTGCACCAGCACCGCGTCCACCTCGGGCGAGAGGGCCGCGAGCGCGTTGCGCACCGAGAGCCACCGTTCCGCGCCGCCGGGGGCCAGGACGACCTTTCCGGGCAGGCGCCCCGCGCGGCGCTCGGCGTCGAGGGCGCGTTCGAATTCGGGAATCGACGCCGCGGGCACGGCCAGCGCGGTCTCCGCGATCGCCGGCTCCAGCGCGAAGGCGCGGAGGGCGTGGAGCCACAGCGGGACGCCGCCGATCTCCAGCATCTGCTTGGGGCGGTCCGCGCCGAGCCTCTTGCCGGAGCCGCCCGCGGGGATGATCGCGCCGACGGTCGCCATCGTCCTACTCCGCGCCGTTCTTCCCGAGCTTTTCGCGCGCGTCGGCCATGCGCAGCGCGTCGAGGAGCTCCTGGAGGTCGCCGTTCATCACGGCGTCGAGCTTGTAGAGGGTGAGGTTGATGCGGTGGTCGGTCACGCGCGACTGGGGGAAGTTGTAGGTGCGGATCTTGGCGGAGCGGTCGCCGGTGCCCACCTGGGCGCGCCGCGCGGCGGCCTCGCCGGCCTGGGCCTCGGACATCGCCTTGTCGAGCAGGCGGGCGCGCATTTCCTTGAACGCCTTCTCGCGGTTCTTGATCTGCGAGCGCTGGTCCTGCGAGCTGACGACGATCCCGGTGGGGATGTGGGTCAGGCGGACGGCGGAGTCGGTCTTGTTGATGTGCTGGCCGCCCGCGCCGGAGGAGCGGAAGGTGTCGATGCGGAGGTCCTCGTCGCGGAGCTCCACCTCGACCTCGTCGGCCTCGGGAAGCACGGCCACGGTGGCCGCGCTGGTGTGGACGCGCCCCTGCGATTCGGTCTCGGGCACGCGCTGCACGCGGTGGACGCCCGACTCGAACTTCAGCAGGCCGTAGGCGCCCTCGCCCTCCACGTCCACCTTCACTTCCTTGAAGCCGCCGGAGGGGCCTTCGCTCGCGGAGCTGATCTGGAACGACCAGCCCTTCTTCTCGCAGTAGGCGCGGTACATGCGCAGCAGGTCGCCCGCGAAGAGGCACGACTCGTCGCCGCC
>CADBQJ010000139.1 GCA_902796785.1 Fibrobacter succinogenes | reverse complement strand
TACTTGATTTCGCCGCCGACGATGGTCAGCTTGACGTTGAAGTCGTAGTCCATCACCACGATGTCGGCCGCCATGCCGGGGAGCAGGTAGCCGAAGTGGTTGTCGCGGCCGATGATCTTGGCGGGGTTCGCGGTGGCCATGCGGAAGGCCATGTCGAGCGAGACGCCGAAGTTGTAGAGGTTGTGCACGCCGCGGTCCATCGTCAGCGAGCTGCCCGCGATGACGTCGTCCTTCTTGCGGAGGAAGACGTGCTCGTCGGAGAGGTAGACCTCCTCGTTGTTGGCGAAGAGGGGACCTTCGGCCTGGCCGGTGGGCTTGAGGGCGTCGGTGACGAGCACCACCTTGTCGGCCGCCTTGTTGCGGATGAGCAGGCGGACGAGGCTGGGGTGGACGTGGTAGCCGTCGCCGATGATTTCGCAGGAGACGTCCATGTGGAGCAGCAGCGCGCCGACGACGCCGGGGTCGCGGTGGTGCAGCTTGTGCATGGCGTTGAAGAGGTGGGTGGCGTGGCGGACGCCGATGGCCATGGCCTCGACCATGTCGTCGTAGGAGGCGTCGGTGTGGCCGGCGCTGAGGACGATGCCGCGCTCCATGCAGAAGAAGGCGAGGTCGCGCAGCCCCTCCAGCTCGGGGGCGACCGTCATCAGGGCGATTTTCCCGCCGGAGACGTCCCAGAGGCGCGACATGAAGTCCACGTCGATGGGGCGGACGGTTTCGGGGCGCTGCACGCCGAGGCGCGCGGGCGAGATGAACGGTCCTTCGAGGTGCATGCCGAAGATGCGGGCGCCCTCTTCGCGGCCCATGGCGTTGCGGACGGCCTCGATGGCCTTGATGAACTCCGGCTCGGGCATGGGGTAGAGGGTGGGGAGGAAGCCGGTGACGCCGTATTTCAGCAGTTCGCGGGACATGCCCAGGATGCTGTCGGTGGAGGCGTCTTCGGTGCCGTAGCCGCCGTTGCCGTGGATGTGGGTGTCGATGAGGCCGGGCGCCACGTTGATCTGCTGGAGGTCGATCACCTTGGCGTCGGGGGGGAGCGTCATCTTCTTGAAGCGCTCGTTGCTCAGAATGTCCTTGATCCGGCCGTTTTCGATGACCAGCGTGTGCTGGTGGAAGACGGTCAGGCCGGTGTGGAGGGTCCCGTTGTAGAGGCAGAGCATGCTCATGGGTCTGTTTTCCTTTCCGGGGCGTCGGCCCCGCTTGTTGCTGGGCGAAATCTAGGATATTCGCCCCTTCGGGATCACGAAAAAGGGAGTTCCCCGAGCGCGGCGAGGGCGCCGCCGAGCGTGGCGCCGTCGGTTTTCCCGTAGGAGTGGCCCGGGCAGAGCCGCAGTTCGGGGTCTTCGTCGCGCAGGAGGCGCAGCGAGGCGACCATGGCCCGGGGATCGCCGCCGGGGAGGTCGACGCGCCCGCAGCCCCGGGCGAAGAGGACGTCGCCCGTGAAAATGCAGCCGTCGGCGCGGTAGCAGACCGAGCCGGGGGAGTGGCCCGGGGCGTGGATCCAGTCGACCGTCTCGTCGCCCAGGCGGAGCGGAACGGCTTCGTCGAGGGGTTCGACGACCTTCTCGAGCTCCGGGAACGTCTTCAGCAGCCCCTCCCTTTCGGCGGGGTGGACCGAGACGGGGACGGAGAGGCCCAGGATCTTCTCCAGGTCGTCGAGCCCGGGAATCTGGACGCCGAAGATGAACCCGCCGCAGTGGTCGGCGTGGGTGTGGGTGAGGAGGACGCGGGTCGCGCGGCAGCCGAGGTCGGCGATCTGGCGGAGCAGCCCGGGGACGTCCCAGGCGGGGTCGACCAGCCAGGCCTCGCCCAGGACGGGGGAGGCGAGCAGGTAGGAGATGTTGGCCATGGCCGGGGCCTGGTCGTCCTCCCGGGCGTGGTCGACGCCGGCGCGCGAACGTTGGATCAGCATATCCGGAATATATCTTCGTCCGCCGCGGGGAGGTGCCGCGGCCCGCGCCCGTTTTTCAGTAGTGCCAGACCCATTCGGCGGGCCGCGCGGCGATTTCGCGCTGCGCCCAGGCGGCCGATTCCGCGGCGACGTCGCCTTCCAGCGGCGGGAAGAGGCGGATTTCGGGGCCGGAGGGGGTCATGCGGGCGCTGAAGGGGAGGACTGGGGCGCCGAGGCGGC
>CADBQJ010000138.1 GCA_902796785.1 Fibrobacter succinogenes | reverse complement strand
GGTCCGCGGCCAGCTCCACGCCTTCGAGGGGTCGCCGGAGATCGCGCGCGAGCTGGCCCGCGCCGGCTTCTGGTTCTCCGTCGGGCCCGGGCTGCTCCGGCCGTCGCGCCCGGCCTCCGCCGTCCGCGCCCTCTTCGACGCGCTCCCGCGCGGCCGCGTCATGCTCGAGACCGATTCGCCCGAACCGGGGGACCTGCCGGCGTTCGCGGCCGACCTGGCCGAGGCGCTGGGGATGGACGTCGGGGAGCTCGCGGCTTCCGCCGCGCGGAGCCTGGAGGCGTGGCTCGACGGGCGGGAGGGCGCCTGGGCCTTCCCGCCGACGAACGCGGAACGCGGATCTATTCGATCGCGGAGCCGTCCAGGCGGATGAAGCTCACGCCGAGGTCGCGCGGCTCGCGGAACCCGCGCAGCGTGTCGGTGAGGACGACCACGTTCAGCCCGGTGCCGTCGAAGACGAGCTCGCCGTTGCGCGAATAGCTCCCCACCTTGTTGCCGGAGTCGGCGCGGAAGACGAAGAGCACGGCGTCGTCGGGGCCGGGGGTCGTGTCGCGCGGGGAGCAGGCGCCGCCCTTGCCGCAGTCCACCCAGACCATGTCGCGCCCGAAGGAGACGGAGACGGAGTGGTCCGCGGAGAGGTCGGCGAAGGAGGTCCAGAAGGAGCCGACGCGGAGCGTGTCGAGCGTTTCGGTCTCGCCGTCCACGACGACCGAGGAGACGAAGCGGCGCTCGTCGGCGTCGAAGCGGATCCGCAGCGAGTCGCCCCGGGCCGCGCGCACGGCGCCGTCGGGGGAGCAGGAGCCGTTTTCGCCGCAGGCGACGGTCACGGTCACCGAGTCGGGGAGGGCTTCGGCCGAGGAGGAGAGGGCCTCTTCCGAGGACGTCGCCTCTTCGGAGGAGACGGGGGTCTCGGAGGAGAACTCCTCGGGCTCGGAGTTGTCGATGGTGGAGTGTTCGCAGCCGGCCGCCAGGAAGAGCGCGAAGAGCGCGCACAGCTCGGCAAAAGGCGTTTTTCCGCGGGTCATCACGATTTCCTCGGTTTCGGAGGGGCGTTTTCGGGCCTAAATGATAAAACTATATTCCCCGGAAATGAAGAACCTGAAGGTGGCTTTTCTCGTCAACCCCATTTCCGGGGGCGGACGCGGGCGCGAAGTCTACGGCCTTCTGTCCGAACTGATGGACTCCTTCGGCTACGACGCCTCCGAATGGCGCGCGGAATACACCGAAATCGGCAAATTCGACGAACAGGTGGTCGCCCTGGCCGAACGGGCCGAGCGGCTGATCGCCGTCGGCGGCGACGGGACGATGAACGCGGTGATGGCCCAGCTGGCCGGCCGCCCCGACCTGGACGTCACCATCGGGCTGGTCCCCCTGGGGACGGGGAACGACCTGGCCCGCGTGCTGGGAATCTACGGCAATTTCGTCGGCAAGGGGCTGGCCAACACCCTCCGCAAGCTGGTGATGGCCCGGTCCGTCTCCTTCGACGTCTGGCGCCTCCCGGGGAACCGGATGATGGCCGCCTACTGCTCCGCCGGGCTCGACGCCGAGGTGGCGTCGCGCTGGAGCGACGAGCGCGTGGCGGGGCGCATCCCCTTCTCCTCGCCCCTGGTCAACAAGCTCTGGTACGTGCTGGTCTTCTGGCGCCGGCGGACGCACCGCCTCCCCGAGGGGTCGACGATCCGCTGGCTGGGGCCGGGCGGGACCTTCCGCGAGCGGTCGGTCGCGGGCATGCGGACCGTCCTGGCGGGGAGCATCCCCTCCTACGCCGCCGGGGCCGACCCGCTCTCCGGCGCGCGCTACGACGACGGGCTGCTCCGGCTGCTCTTCCTGCGGGACATCCGCTCCGTGCTCGCCCTGAACCTGCTGGCCCGGTGCCGGCTCGGGGCGAAGCTCTTCAAACTGCTCCATCCCGCCGAAATCGCGCGGGAAGCGGAGATTTTCGTGCCCGCCGGCGAGCCGGTCCAGGTGGACGGGGAGGTCCGCACGGAGGACCTCTCGGGGACGCGGCTGCGCATCGCGTACGCCGGGCAGCTCCGGCTGCTGGCGCTCCGCGGCTGAGCCGATAAGTATATTTAGCCCGTTTTTCCACGTTTTCGCGTTTGGAGACGCCATGACGAAATCCGCCCGTCTGCTGACCCTTCTCTGCCTGCTCCCCGCCCTGGCCTCGGCCCAGCTGAAGCAGCCCGCGAACTTCCCCGTCGTCAAGGTGGGGCAGACCGAGTTCAGCCGCGGCAAGGTCGACTCGATGGTCGTCCAGCTGATCCAGCAGCAGTTCCGCGGGCAGAAGGCCCCGCAGGGCGCCGAACAGCAGATGCGCGCGCTCGTGGTGGAGAACCTGGTGGCCGGCGAGCTGGTGCGCCAGGAGGTGGCCGCGCTCAAGATCAGCCCCCGCAAGAGCGGCGTGGACAGCCTCGAGAAGCTGATGCGCGAGCAGGTGACCGCCTCCCTCCCCGACAAGGACTTCAAGGGCTACCTGAAGAAGATGGGCTACACCGAGGCGACCTTCCACAAGAAGATCGAGGAACAGGTGGCCAGCGAGCAGCTCGTGGAGCAGGTCGCCCCCTTCCCCCCGGACCCCACCGAGGCCGAGGTGAAGAAGTTCTTCGACGAGAACCCCGGCAAGTTCCCCAACAACGACTCCGTGGCCGGCTTCGCCATCGTGCTGAAGGTCAAGCCCGGCGAGAAGAAGGAGGTGGTCGAGGAGAAGACCAAGCTCCTCGAGGGGCTGGCCTCCCAGGTGCGCATCGGCAAGGCCGACTTCCGCCAGCTGGCCGCCTCCTACTCCGACGACCCCCAGGCCCGCAAGACCGGCGGCCTCGTCGAGCCCTTCGTCCCCAAGTCCAAGGGGTCGGTCTGGGCGAAGGAGATCGGGAAGATCAAGGTGGGGCAGATCACCGGCGTGTTCCGCGACAAGGACCAGCTGGTCCTCTTCGCGCTGGCCGCCCGCAACGACGGCAAGTACGAGTCGTTCCGCGACCAGATCGCCGTCCACCTGATGCAGGTGCGCGAAGTGGAGCGCACCCGCAAGCTGGTCTCCTGGCTCCAGGGGCTGCAGGCCAAGTACGGCGTGAAGTATTTCGACAAGGCGTACGAGCCCTCCGCCGAGAACCTGGGCGCCAGCCTGGGCAAGAAGAAGTAGCCGCATGCCGATCTCCGGCCTGGACGAGGCGCGCGAGCGCCTGAAGCAGCTCCACCGTTCGCTCGACCTCCCGGCGAAGGAGGAGGAGCTGCGCGTGCTGGAGGCGCAGGCCGGGCGCGAGGACTTCTGGGACGACGCCGACAAGGCGCGGGCCCATCTCCGCCACACTCAGCTGGTGAAGGACTGGGTCGAGGGATGGCACGGCCTCGACGACCGCCTGAAGGCCATCTCCGAGCTCTACGACATGGCGCACGCCGAGGGCGACGAGGCCACCGAGGCCGAGATGGTCGAAGACTTCGGCAGGTGGAGCGAGGATCTCCACGCGCTGGAGCTCAAGCGGATGCTCGACGGCCCCGACGACTCGCGCGGCGCGATGGTCAACATCCACCCCGGCGCCGGCGGCACCGAGTCCGCCGACTGGGCCGCGATGCTGACGCGCATGTACCAGCGCTTCTTCGAGAAGAGCGGCTGGCAGTTCAAGCTCCTCGACCTGCAGGAGGGCGAGGAGGCCGGGATCAAGTCGGCCACGTTCGAGGTCTCCTCCGAGTTCGCCTACGGGTTCCTCCGCTCCGAATCGGGCGTCCACCGCCTGGTGCGCATCTCGCCCTTCGACGCCGCCGCCCGGCGCCACACCTCCTTCGCCGCGGTCGACGTCTCGCCGATCGTGGAGGACGCCGAGGTGGAGATCAACGAGAAGGACATCCGCGTGGACACCTACCGCTCCTCCGGCGCGGGCGGGCAGCACATCAACAAGACCGACTCCGCCGTGCGCATGACGCACATCCCCACCGGGATCGTCGTCACCTGCCAGAACGAGCGCTCCCAGATCCAGAACCGCGAGAAGGCGCTGCAGGTGCTGAAGTCCGCGGTCTACGAGCGGATGCGCCGCGAGGAGGAGGCCCGGCGCAACGCCGCCCTTCCCTCCAAGCTCAAGGTGGAGTGGGGGAGCCAGATCCGCAACTACGTGCTGCACCCCTACAACCTCGTGAAGGACGTCCGCACCGGGACGGAGACGTCCGACACCGCCGCCGTGCTCGACGGCGACCTGCAGCCATTCGTGGACGCCTACTTGCTGGCGAGTTCACAGGAGAAGAAATAAGATGCCGATGCAGATGAACGACCAGGTGGAGGCCCGCCTCGCGAAGCTCGCGAAGTTCGCCGAGATGGGCGTGGAGGCCTATCCCCACAAGTTCGACCGCACCCACGACTCCGCCGTCCTCCGCGCGCGGAAGGACGAGCTCCTCGCGAACGGCGAGGAGGTCTCGTTCGCGGGCCGCGTGGTCCGCTACAACCGCAAGGGCAAGATGTGCTTCATGCACCTCAAGGACCGCTGGGGCCGCCTGCAGGTGGTCTGCGCGCGCGACGAGGTGGGCGAGGAGAACTACGAGATCGTCAAGATGGTCGACCTGGGCGACTTCGTCGGCGTGAAGGGGACCATGTTCGAGACGCAGACGGGCGAGTACTCCGTCCGCGTGAAGAAGGCGACGATGCTCTCCAAGGCCGTGCGCCCGCTGCCCGTGGCCAAGGAGAAGGTCGACGAGAACGGCAACAAGGTCGTCTTCAACGAGTTCGCCGACGTCGACACCCGCTACCGCCAGCGCTACGTCGACATGGCGATGAACGACTCCGTGCGCGAGGTGTTCGTCAAGCGGTTCAAGATCATGCAGGCCATCCGCGAATACCTGATCGAAAAGGGCTTCGTCGAGGTCGAGACACCGACGCTCCAGCCGATCTACGGTGGCGCCAACGCCCGTCCGTTCACCACTCACCACAACGCCTGCGACATGACGCTCTATCTGCGCGTGGCGCCCGAGCTCTACCTCAAGCGCTGCATCGTGGGCGGCATGGAGAAGGTCTTCGAGTTCAGCAAGAACTTCCGCAACGAGGGGATGGACCGCACCCACAGCCCCGAGTTCACCGGGCTCGAGTTCTACGAGGCCTACGCCGACTACAACGACATGATGGTCCACTTCGAGAACATCTACGAACGGGCCTGCGTCGCGGCGAACGGCACCACGAAGATCGAGTACCAGGGCAAGGAGATCGACTTCAAGGCCCCGTGGCCCCGCTACTCCATGATCGAGGCGATCGAGAAGTTCGGCGGCCTCAAGGTGAACGAGATGACCGACGACGAGATCAAGGCCAAGATGGAAGAGCTCGGCGGCCACCTCGACGGCGAATTCAGCCGCGGCCGCGGCATCCTCGAACTGTTCGAACTCGCCGTCGAGGACAAGCTCGTCCAGCCGACCTTCATCAAGGACAT
>CADBQJ010000137.1 GCA_902796785.1 Fibrobacter succinogenes | reverse complement strand
ATCGTGGTGGACTACGTGCACGGCTCGACCCGCGGCCGCCCGCGCGCCGTGCTCGGGCCGGACGCGAAGCTGACCGAGCTCCGCACGGACGACGACGTCCTCTTCGGCGGCATCGCGCCCGAGCCCTCCGAGGCGAACATGGCCGGAGTGGTCGCCGAGCTCGCGAAGCGGACCGAGAAGTTCAAGATCGGCGTCATCTTCGACCCCGACGGCGACCGCGTCCGCCTGACCGACGGCACCCGCCAGATCACGATGAACCACTTCGGCGCGATGGTTCTCCACTACCTGCACGTCGTCCGCGGAATCGACGGCGTGCTGGCCAAGTCGGTGGCCACCTCCGACTTCGGCAACGCCATCGCCGACAAGCTGGGGATCGAGATCCGCGAGACCCCGGTCGGCTTCAAGAACTTCCGCCCCTGGCTGCTGCCGGACGCGAATCCCAAGGCGATCGCCGCCTTCGAGGAGTCCGACGGCCTCTCGGGCTACAACAACACCCTCGAGAAGGACGCCCAGTTCGGCCTGCTGATGGCCCTGGAGATCGTGGCGAAGCTGCGCAAGAACCTGGGCGAGTACCTCGACGAGCTGCAGGCCGAGTTCGGCGCCTTCTACCCCGAGCGGTCCGGCTTCGCGGTCGACAAGTCGCTGGTGGGCGCCCCGCTCAAGGCCAAGGTGAAGGCCATCGGCGACTCCCTCTCCGAAGGGGACTCCGTCCCGGTGGGGAACGGCGCGAAGAAGATCGCGAAGATCATCACGCTCGACGGCGTGAAGGTGGTTTTCGACGACAAGTCGTGGCTGCTGGTGCGCCCCTCGGGCACCGAGCCCAAGGTCCGCATCTACGCCGAATGCCGCGTGGAGTCCGAGAAGGACGCCATGTTCGCCGCGGCCAAGGCCCTCTTCGACCGCGCCTGATCCGCGTCGGTCCGCGAAAACGAAGCGGCGTCCCGGAGCGGGGCGCCGCCTTTTTTCGCGAGCGGGGGATTCACTTCCCGGCGGCGGCGCGCAGCCTGCGGTCGCGGCGGATTTCGGCGGCGCCCCACAGGAGGGCGGCGACCACCATGCAGACGCAGAGGAACTGCCCGCGGCTCAGGTTCATCCAGCCCAGGCCGATGTGGGCGTCGGGCTCGCGGAAGAATTCGACGAAGAACCGCACGACGCCGTAGAGCCCGACGAACAGGGGGCCCATGAGGATCTTCGTCGCGGGGACCTTGCGCCGCAGCAGGGTCATGATGCCGAAGACCAGCAGCCCCTCGCCGAAGGCCTCGTAGAGCTGGGAGGGGTGGCGCAGGAGCTGCGAGGGGTCGGCGGGGAAGAGCATGCCGATCGGGGAGTCGGTGGGGCGGCCGTAGAGCTCGCCGTTCATGAAGTTGCCCAGGCGGCCCCAGGTGTAGCCCAGCGGGATGGCGTAGCAGAGGTAGGAGTAGTACTTGCGCCAGTCGATCTTGTGGACGCGCCCGCAGAGAATCGAGCCGACGGCGGCGCCGATGGTCCCGCCGTGGAAGCTCATGCCGGCGATGCCGGCGAAGTGTCCGTTCGTGGTGGGGAAGACGATCTGGAGCGGGTGGGCGAGGAAGAAGCCGGCGTTGTAGAAGAGGGCGTATCCCAGGCGGGCGCCGATCAGCAGCCCCACGATGGTCCAGACGAAGATCCGCTCGAGCTGCTCCTCGGAGAAGGTGTCCTTTTCGGCGCGCAGGGTCCGTTTCATGACGACCCAGACGGTCCAGAAGGCCAGGAGGTAGCCGACGCCGTACCAGCGCAGGGGGATGCCGAAGACGGTGAAAATGGTGGGATCGATGTGCTGCGGGAGCAGATTCCACCAGGAGAGGGTCGAGGGATCGATGGGCATGGTCCGAAAGTAGCTAGATTTGGCCCTCCCGAGGACGTATGAAAGCAGAAATCGCAAAGCGCCGCACCTTCGCCATCGTCAGCCACCCCGACGCCGGCAAAACCACCATGACCGAGAAGATGCTCTGGTACGGCGGCGCCATCCGCGAGGCGGGCCACGTGCGGGCCAAGCGCAACCGCAAGCACACCACCTCCGACTGGATGAAGATCGAGCAGCAGCGCGGCATCTCGGTCTCCAGCTCCGTCCTCAACTTCCCCTACGCGGGATGCTGGTTCAACCTCGTCGACACCCCCGGCCACGAGGACTTCTGCGAAGACACCTACCGCGCCCTGACCGCCGTCGACTCGGCGCTGGTGCTCATCGACTCCGTCAACGGCGTGGAAAAGCAGACCATCAAGCTGATGGAGGTCTGCCGGATGCGCCACACCCCCGTCATCGCCTTCATCAACAAGATGGACCTCGACGGGCGCGACGTGCTCGACCTGCTCGACGAGATCGAGCGGGTGCTGGGCGTCCGCACGGCGCCGTTCACGCTCCCCATCGGCTACGGGAAGTCGTTCGCCGGCGTCTTCGGGCTCCGGAACAACACCCTCCACGCGATGGGCGAGGAGGGCGAGGAGGAAATCGCGCTCTCCGGAATCGACGATCCCGAGCTGGACAGGCGGTTCCGCGCCTCCGACCTGGAGATCCTGCGCGAGCGCCACGCCTTCGCGACCGGCGCCATGGACCCCTTCGACAAGGAGGCCTTCCTCGCCGGCGAGCAGTGCCCGGTCTTCTTCGGGAGCGCCATCCGCAACTTCGGCGTGAAGCAGCTGCTGGAGGCCTTCGCCGAACTGGCCCCTGGCCCGCTTCCGCGCGAATCGGACGTCCGCGCGGTCGATCCGTTCGAGGAGAGCTTCAGCGGCTTCGTCTTCAAGATCCAGGCCAACATGGACCCCAACCACCGCGACCGCACCGCCTTCATCCGCGTCTGCTCCGGCATGTTCGAGCGCGGCGCAAAGGTGCTCCACTGCCGCAGCGGCAAGCAGATCCGGCTGGCCGCCCCCACGGCCTTCATGGCCCAGGACAAGGAGGTGATCGACCGCGCCTACGCCGGCGACATCGTGGGAATCAACGACCCGGGCCTCTTCAACATCGGCGACACGCTCACCGCGGGCGAGAAGTTCCGCTTCCGCGGCATCCCCGACTTCACGCCCGAGCACTTCTCGCGCGTGGTGCTGATGAACCCCCTCAAGAGCAAGCAGCTGGCCAAGGGGCTGGAGCAGCTCTCGGAGGAGGGGGCCACGCAGCTCTTCGTGCCGGTCACGGGCTCCCAGTGCGTGCTGGGCGTGGTGGGCGAGCTGCAGTTCGAGGTGCTCCAGTGGCGGCTCCAGACCGAATACGGCGCGGAGACGCGGTTCGAGCAGCTCTCCGTCTTCGGCGCCCGCTGGGTCGTCGGCCCCGAGGAGGAGGCCGACCGCTTCCGCAAGGCCCATCTCAACGACTGCTACCGCGACAAGAAGGACCGCCTGGTCTGCCTCTTCCCGAACGAATTCCGCTACAACCTCGCGGTCAAGGAATACCCCGAGCTCCGGTTCCTCGACAAGTCGGAAGAGTAGGGATTAGGGATTAGGGATCAGGGATCAGGGATTAGTGGATTCAAGGCGCCTTCGGCGCAAGAAAGACAGAGGGCTCCTTTCCGGAGCCCCTTTTCAATATCAAGACGCGAAGCGGATTATACGCACTGATCCCTGATCCCTAAGACCT
>CADBQJ010000136.1 GCA_902796785.1 Fibrobacter succinogenes | reverse complement strand
GGCGCTGGATTCCGTGGCGGTCCAGAAGGTCGCGTAGAGGCTGTCGTTGCGGTAGCCGAAGACGTCCTTGGGCATGTACATCCCCATCGGCAGGGCAGTGAAGCCGTAGAGGTCTTCGCCGTTGCCGTCGGCGTCGTGCCAGTCGTCGTGCGCCCAGCCGAAGTCGGACTTCAGCTTGGTGCCGGCGTTGTAGGAGCCGCCCACCGCGCGGAAGAGCTCTTCGAATTCCAGGACGGTGGGGACGTGCCACCCTTCGGGGCAGATGCCGCGCGCCGGTTCGGCGGGGGAGCAGGTCTTGCCGTTCCCGCAGCCGGCCCCGCCGTCACCGTGGACTCCCGCGGAGTCCATGACGGCCGACCAGAGGTAGTACCGGCCGTAGAGGGTCGGGGTGCCGGTCGCGGCCTTGACGGGCCAGCTGGTTTCGCCGGCGGTGACGAACCGCAGGTTGCGGGCCATCCAGACCTGGCCGGCGATCTTCACGGTGGGGTAGACCGCGCTGTCGCGGGCGTCGATCAGGGTGCCGCGCACCACGCTGTCGGGGTCGAAGGCGCCGTCGGGGGCGCTCGAGGAGGAGGAGTCGCCGCCGCCCGAGGGACCGCTCGAGTCGTCGTCGCCGCAGGCCGCCAGGAGGCCGGAAAGGAGGATGCAGAGGAGGGCGGGCCAGGTTTTCATCGCTTTCTCCGGATGCGCGCCCGGAAGGCCGGACGCCGTGTTTCCCGAGAATGTAAATATTTCCCCAGAAGGCGATTTTCTAATTTTCGGCCCATGAAAGACGTCGACACCATTGCCGTCCTGGACTTCGGCGGGCAGTACGCCCACCTGATCGCGAACCGCGTGCGCCGCCTGGGCGTTTTCACCGAAATCCACTCGCCTTCGGCCCCCGTTTCGGAGCTGGAGGGGGTGAAGGGGATCATCTACAGCGGCGGGCCCAGCAGCGTCTACGCCGCCGACGCCCCGGAATACAATCCCGAGATCCTCTCGCTCCCGGTGCCGAAGCTCGGCATCTGCTACGGCCACCAGCTCATCGCCCAGCAGCTGGGCGGGCACGTGGAGCCGGGCAAGGTGAAGGAATACGGCGTCGCCGACCTGGAGGTGCGCGACGCGGAGTGCCCGATCCTGAAGGGGCTCCCCGCGGCCTCGCCCATGTGGATGAGCCACGGCGACCAGGTGACGAAGCTCCCCGAGGGCTACCGGATCGTCGCCAGCACCAAGGACTGCGAAGTGGCGGCCGTGGCCTTCGACGAAAGGCGGATCTACGGCATCCAGTTCCATCCCGAGGTGACCCACAGCCGGTTCGGCATGAAGCTCCTCGAGAACTTCGTCGACCTCTGCGGCGCGAAGCGGAGCTGGAACATGAAGAGCTATCTGCCGCTGATCTCCGAGCGCATCAAGGCGCAGGTGGGGGACCGCAAGGTCTTCCTGCTGGTCTCCGGCGGCGTGGACTCCACCGTGGCGTTCGTCCTCCTGAACCGCGTCCTCGGGCCGGAGAAGGTGCTCGGCCTGCACGTGGACAACGGCATGATGCGCCTGGGCGAATCGGCGAAGATCGACGAGTTCCTCAAGGCCGAGGGGATGCGCAACCTCCTGGTCCGCGACGCGAGCGAACACTTCCTGGCGAAGCTGGCCGGCGTGACCGCCCCCGAGGCGAAGCGCGCCGCCATCGGCAAGGCCTTCCTCGAGGTCAAGGACGAGGAGATGGCCAAGCTCGACCTCGATCCCGAGCAGTGGATGATGGCGCAGGGGACCATCTACCCCGACACCATCGAAAGCGGCGGGACCAAGAACGCCGACAAGATCAAGACGCACCACAACCGCGTGCAGGAAGTCCTCGACCTCATGGAGAAGGGGCTCGTGCTCGAACCGCTGGCCGACCTCTACAAGGACGAGGTCCGCGCGCTCGGCGAAGAGCTCGGCATTCCCCACAACCTCGTCTGGCGCCATCCGTTCCCGGGCCCCGGCCTCGGCGTGCGCCTGCTCTGCAGCGACGGCAAGTCCGCCGCGGACCTCGCGAAATACGACGACGTGAAGGACACCGCCGGACGGTCGCTGGCCGACTACCTGAAGGAAAACGGCATCGCCGGCCGCCTGCTCCCCATCCGGAGCGTGGGCGTGCAGGGCGACGGGCGCACCTACGCGCAGCCCTTCCTGATCACGACCCCCGGCCTCTCCTGGAAGCAGTGCGAGAAGTTCTCGACCGAGCTGGCCAACCGCTTCAAGGCGATCAACCGCGTCGTCTACCGGATCGGCTCCGTCGCGGACGAGGAGCCGACGCTCGTCGAGCAGTACGCCACGCGCGAGAACTTCGACGCGCTCCGCAAGTTCGACGCCATCTGCACCGAATTCCTGCAGGAGAACGACCTCTACGAGAAGATCTGGCAGATGCCGGTCGTCCTCGTCCCGCTCCGCTCGGCCGGCAAACCCTGCATCGTGATGCGCCCGGTCAACTCCACCGAGGCGATGACCGCGAACTTCGCGGAGATCGACCAGAACCTGCTCGCCGGCCTCTGGCGCAGGTTCGAGGCCGAAGGCGCCGGGTCGCTCTGGTACGACGTCACGCACAAGCCGCCCGGAACCATCGAGTGGGAGTAGTTCAGGGATCAGGTCTCAGGTCTTAGGTCTCAGTGCGTAGTATCGCGCTGCGCGCATTGACGAATAAAGGGCTCCGGAAAGGAGCCCTTTTAATTTCTGGCCGAAGGCCTTGAATCTACTAATCCCTAATCCCTGATCCCTAATCCCTAAGCCCAATCACCACCCGGAGCAGCCCGCGGACTTGCTGCGGGAGTCGGTCACGCCGAGCTTGGAGAGATACTGGCCG
>CADBQJ010000135.1 GCA_902796785.1 Fibrobacter succinogenes | reverse complement strand
CTCCTTCCCCGAAATCTCCATCCAGAAGTACGACATCGTCGCCGGCAAGCAGGACTACTCCAAGTCCAACGCCGAAGTGGTCCTCACCAAGGAAAACGCCAACCAGAAGGTCCCGCTCTTCGTCTTCAACCGCAAGGGCATGGAAGCCGGCCTCTTCACCCCCTCCGACACCGGCGCGGTGAAGATCCCCAACACCTGGGTCGGCTTCGAAGTGGAATGCGGCGACGGCAAGCTCGCCTACCGCACCTCCATGAAGATCAAGCGCGGCAAGGAGGAAAAGGTCAGCGACATGCCCGCCCCCATGGCCCAGCCGCTGAACGCCACCTACCTGCTCTTCGACAAGAGCGGCGCCCAGGCCCTGCCCGAAGTGAAGATCGCCTCCGCGAAGAAGGTGGCCGCCGCCGACGTGCCCGCCTGCGCCGCCAAGGCCAAGGACACCAAGGAATTCTACGTGGCCGACATGAACGCCGCGACCGTGCTCCCCACGACCTACAAGAGCACCGGCCTGTTCGAAGTCACCACCGCGCTGGTCCCCGGCGTCCAGGTGGTCTACTTCTACCAGAACGGCAAGCCCCTCAAGGGCTACCTCTTCGACGCCAAGTAGGCGCGGAAACGCCATCGAACGGGGAGGCTCCGCCGGCGCGGGGCCTCCTTCCGTTTTAGCTATTTTCGGGGCATGAGAAACTGCCCCGCCTTCCTGCGCCGGGCGCGCGAACTGGCCTCCGCGCACCGCCCCCTCGTCTTCGGCCTGCTCTGGACCGGCGTCGTCCTCGCCGCGGCCGCGGCCGCCTTCAAGCTGACCCCCAACGCCGTGGCCAAGCGGTTCGACATCGCCTGGGGGTTCCAGTGGGCCATCGCCACGGCCCTCCTCGGGCTGGCCGGCCTCGCCCTCAACGCGAAGACGCTCCTGCGCGCCTTCCGGAGCCACCTTCCGCCCCGCGCCCCCTCGATCGCCGTCGCGTGCGCCACGGTCTTCGCCGCAGCCATCTGCCTGGGCTGGATCCCGCTCCAGCACCGCGTGCTCTCCGACGAGACGTCGTGGGAGGGGATGGCCGTCCAGATGTACTACAACGGCTCCGGCGGCGTCTGCAACCAGGGCTGGTTCGAAGACGGGAAGCTGGAGTGCTTCGACGAGGTGAACAACTTCAAGGGCAAGGCGATGTCGCTGGCCGAGCTGGTCGCCTACCTCTTCGGCGGCCCCACGCGCGACGCGGCGCTGCGGGTCAACCTCCCGCTCTTCCTCCTCTCGATCCCGCTGCTCTTCCTCGTGGTGGGCCACTCCACGGGACGCTGGTGGCTCGCGGCCTCGTCGGCGGCGATCATGGCCACCATGCCCACGATGCTCTTCCAGGCGCGCGCGGCCAGCACCGAGGTGCTCTACGTCTTCCTGCTGCTCCTGCTGGTCCACTGGATGCAGCTCCTGGCCACGACGGGGTTCGACGGCAGGCACCTGCTCCTGCTGCTGCCGCTGACCGGGCTCTTCGCGCAGACGCGCCAGGAGACCGTCTTCGCCTTCCTCGCCTTCGCCTGGTACTGGCTCCCCTGGTTCCGCGGCAAGTGGTGGCGCGCGCCGGTCTGGGCGCTCGGGGCGCTCGCGGCCAGCTTCCCGATCGTCGCCGTCATCTGCGGGTACAAGGGGTACAACTTCCAGGGCGGCGAATACGCGCCCCACTCCATCGGCAACCTCGCGATCAACTTCTGGGACAACGTCCGCATCATGCTCGTCCCGGGCCACGACCCCAGCGGCGTGCTGACCAACCCCTTCTTCACGGCGCAGACGGCGGCCACCTACGTCGGCCTGGTCGTCGCGACCGTCCTGGCGATCCACACGACGCGCTGGCGGCGCCAGCTCTGGATGGGGTTGCTCTTCTTCGTGCAGCCGATCGTCATCATGGTGAACGTCAGCGGCAACTTCAACATCGACATCAACCAGCGCTACGTGCTGACGATGCTCCCGGCCTTCGCGATCCTGGCCGCGATCGGCGTCCACGAGCTGCTGGAACGTCCGCTCTCGCGCCTTTCGGGCTCCCGCGCCCCGGCGGTCCTCTTCGGCGCGGTCCTCTTCGCCGGCGTCGCCATGGTCCTGGCGCACCACGAGGACTTCCGCGTCAACTCGATGTACCGCAAGAACAAGCTGCTGACCGAGGAGGCCTACCTCCACGAGATGCTGAAGGACACCGTCCGCTTCCCGCAAAAATCGCTCTTCGTCTACGCGCGCCCCTGGCAGATGATCTGCTCGGGCCGCAGCTCGATCGCCGAATCGCGCATGAAGAACTGGACGCCCGACGAGTTCAACCAGTGGATGGAGAAGACCGGCGGGAACATCTTCCTGGTGCGCGGCCAGGACGGCTACGGCAAGGTCGACCGCAAGTCGCGCGTGGTGGGGTTCAAGACCACCGACGACATCTCGACGCTGACGGAGCGCTACGACCTCGAGGACGTGGACCGCGCCGTGGAGAACTTCGGCTACCCGCTCGTCACGCAGCGCTTCGTCAAGCTGAAGGGGCGGCGCGAATGGACGCGGCTCCTTGGCGTGGCGATGGAGAACGGGCCGCTCTCCGCGGGCGACTCCCCGAAGGCGCGCGTGCGCAAGGGGCCCGAGGGGACCGTCGCGCTGCGCGTGAGCGACCGGATGACCGACGAGACCCTGCTGGAACGCGAGCTGACGGACGAGGAGACCCTGATCGAGCTTCCCGCGCATGCGGCGCCCGGCCCGGCGGTCTACCGCTTCCGCTTCGTCGCCGCCGACGGCGACACCTCCACGGTGGAGCGCGACCTCTGGTTCGAGGGCGGAAAGGCCCGGCGCGTCTCCGACATGGCGCTGACCGAGCGCAAGGTGGGCTGGGGCTCGCTCAAGATCGACCGCAGCGTGGAGAACAACGTCCTGCACGCCTCGGGAACCCCCTTCTCGTGGGGCTTCGGCGCCCACTCCCCCAGCCGGATCACCGTGCGCCTGGGCGGGCAGTACAACCGCTTCCGCGCGGTCGCGGCGCTCGACGACGAATCGCTCTGCGGCGACGGCGCGGTCTTCGAGGTGCAGCTCGACGGGCGCAGCGTCTGGAAGTCGCGCCCGCTCTACGCCTTCTCGTGGGAAACGGTCGACCTGGACGTGACGGGCGCGAACGCGCTCACCCTGGTCACCTCCAGCCGCGACAACGACATGTGCGACCACACCGACTGGCTGCACCCCTGGGTGGAATGACCTCATGGAGAACGCAGCCCCCTCCCGCGTCCGGACGGCGCTCGTCTCGCCGCTGAACTGGGGGCTCGGCCACGCCGCGCGGTGCGCGCCGATCGTGCGCGAGCTGCGGAAGCGCGGCTGGCGCGTGGTCTGCTGCGGGGGCGAGGCGCCGCTGGCGCTGCTCCGGGCGGAATTCCCCGACGTCGAGACCGAGCTCGTCCCCGAACCGGCGATTCGCTACCCGAAGGCCGGATGGGCGATGATTCCGGCCATGCTGGTCCAGCTCCCGAAGATCCTGCTGGCGACGCTCGCGCTGCGCAGGCGGACCGCGGAGCTCTGCGCGAAGCACGGCGCGGTCCTGACGATCTCCGACAACCGCCCCGGGTTCCGCGCCCCCGGCGTGAAGTCGGTCTACATGACCCACCAGCTGCGGATCCGGGCCCCGAAGGGACTCGGCTTCGGCGAGGCGCTCGTCGCGCGGCTCCACGCGCTCGCCTACGCCCCCTTCGACGAGGTCTGGATCCCGGACCTGGAGGGAAAGCTCTCCCTCGCGGGAGACCTCTCCCTCCCCCCGCGCCGGGCGCCGCGCGGGAAGTTCCGCCGCGTCGGCCTCCTCTCGCGCTTCTCCGGCGCGCCGTCCCCGGAAGCCTCCTCCCCCGCGCCCGCCGCGGACGGGCCGGTCGGCGTCCTCCTGCTGCTCTCCGGGCCGGAGCCCCAGCGCACTCTCTTCGAATCCAAGGCCCTGGCGCAATTGCGCGCGCTGGGACTCCGCGCGACCGTCGTGCGCGGGCTCCCCGCCTCCGCTCCCCCGCTCGACCCCGGCTCGGACGCGATCCGCGCGATTCCCTTCGCCGGAGCGCGCGAACTGGAGGCGCTCCTGCGCGGCTGCGACGTCGCGGTCTGCCGTTCGGGCTACAGCACCCTCATGGACCTGGTGCGCGTCGGCACGAAGGCGCTTCTGGTCCCCACGCCCGGCCAGACCGAGCAGGAATACCTGGCCGCCCGCCTGGCGGACGCGGGCTTGGCCGCCGTCTCCGCGCAGGACGACCTGGACCTGGCCGCGCAGCTGCCGCGCGCTCGGCACCTCCCCGGGCTTCGGAGCGACGAACGGATCGACGCCTCCCGCGCGGCCCTCGAGGCGGCCGTCCTCTCCCTGGAGCGCGACGATGGATAGCCGCGCCCTCCCCTCCGGCCTCCCCGTCTGGGAGATCTCCCCGATCGGCTTCTTCCGCACGCGCGCCGCGCGCCCCTACGAGGCGCCCCGCCAGGCCACGATCGAAGCGGAGACCGGCGTGGTCGAGCTGCTGCCGAAGATGATGTTCGAGCAGGCGCTGACCGGGCTGGAGGGATTCGAGCGGATCTGGCTGGTCTACCGCTTCCACCGCAGCGACACCCACTGGAAGCCGATGGTGCAGCCCCCGCGCACGCGCGACGGCGAAAAGCAGGGGCTCTTCGCCACCCGCGCCCCCTACCGCCCCAACGCCATCGGCATGAGCTGCGTGGAGCTGGACCGGATCGAGGGGCTGCGGGTCTTCGTCCGCGGCAGCGACCTCCTCGACGGCACCCCCATCCTCGACCTCAAGCCCTACGTCCCCTACGCCGACGCCTTCCCGGATGCCCGCGCGGGCTGGCTCGACGGCATCGAGGCGTTCGCCTGGAAGATCGTCCTCTCCCCCGTCGCGGAGGAGAAGATCGCCTTCCTCGACCCGTTGCTGGACCTGAGCGTCCGCGCCTTCCTGGACAAGCACCTCCAGAGCCAGCCCACCGACCCGCGCCACAAGCGCGTCCG
>CADBQJ010000134.1 GCA_902796785.1 Fibrobacter succinogenes | reverse complement strand
TTCCAGCCCGGGCGCGCGCTCCGGATCTCGCGCTCCAGCGCCTCCAGGCTGCGGAGTTCGGAGGTCTCGTCGTCGTCGATGCGCGGGACGACCCAGTAGGCGCGGTTTCCGTCCGCGAACTCGCCGTCCAGCCACCGCAGGAGCCCGGCGCGCTTCTCCTCGGGCACGACGCGCGTGCGGACCGGCTTCCGGCCCCGCGGCTTCTCGGAGACGACGACCGCCTTGAGGTCGCCGTAGAGCGTCATCGTGAGGCTGCGCGGGATCGGCGTCGCGGAGAGGGCGAGCAGGTCGGGGTCGCCGCCCTTCTCCAGGAGCGCGGCGCGCTGGCCCACGCCGAAGCGGTGCTGCTCGTCGATCACGCAGAAGCCCAGGTCCGCGAACGCGACGTCGGCGGAGAGGAGCGCGTGTGTCCCGAAGAGGACCCCGATCTCCCCGGAGGCGAGGTCGCGCAGGATCTCCGCCCGCCTCGACCCGGGCGTGGAGCCGCAGAGGAGCTCGGCGCGGATCCCCGCCTCGCGGAACTTCGGCTCGAGCTTGCGGAAGTGCTGCCAGACGAGGAGCTCGGTCGGGGCCATGAAGGCGCACTGGACGCCGGCGCCGACGGCCGCGCCGCAGGCGAGGAAGGCGACGGCCGTCTTGCCCGAGCCGACGTCGCCCTGGAGGAGCGTGTGGCTCTGCCTCTTCGCCTCGAGCGCGGAGAGGATTTCGGAGAGGGCGTTCTCCTGCCCGCCGGTCAGCGAGAAGGGAAGCGTCTTCCGCAGGCGCTCCAGCGTCTCCCGCCCGCCGGTCAGCGCGCGCCCGCGGCGTTCCATCAGCTCGCGCCGGCGCGCCATGCGGACCGCGACCGGGAGGATTTCGCCCATGCAGAGCTGCCCGCGGGCGTCGCGGACCTCGTCCATCGACTTCGGGCGGTGGAGCCGGCGCAGGTTCTCCAGCTCGGGCAGCCAGCCGAGCTCGTTCCGGAGCGATTCGGGGAAGCGCTCGGGCAGGCGCAGGCTGCCGAGCCCCAGCGCCGCGGAGACCAGGTTGCGGAGGAGGCGCTGCTCGATCCGCGCCTCGTGCATCCTCTCCGAGACGGGATAGACGGGGAGGATCTCGCCCGTCCACGGCGAACCGGGATCGACCTCCTCCAGCTCGGGGTGGACGATCTGCGGGCCGCGGAAGAAGCCGACCTTGCCCGAGACGATCCAGTTCGTGCCGCGCGCCAGCTTCCGCGCCCACGACTGCGCGTAGTGGAAGAAGACCAGCTCGATGGAGCCCGTGCCGTCCTCCGCGCGGACCACGAGCCGCGGCCTGCGCCCGGGGACGAGGTTCCCGGAGACCACCTGCGCGCGGACGACCGCGTCGTCGCCCTCGCGGAGGTCGCCGATCCGCTTCAGCCTCGTGCGGTCGATCCAGCGGATCGGGGCCCGGCGGACCAGGTCCTCGACCGAATGGACGCCCGACGCCTTCAGCGCCGCGATTCGCGTCGCGCCGAGCTTCGGCAGCATGGAAAGTTCGTGGACCACGGGGAGTTCCGCCTTCTTCGCGACCAAGATAGAAAGGCGCGGGAAAAAGTTTCCCGCCCCTTTGCAATCCGCGCGAGAAAAGATTACTTTGGGAGCAAGGACAGGAGAGAACGTGAGCTTCGACGGAACCGACACGCTCAGACTCTATCTCGACGACATCCGCAGGACCAGACCGATCCCGCGCGAAGACGAGACGGCGCTCTTCCGCCTCTGCAGGGAAGGGAACGCGCAGGCCCGCGAGCGCATCATCCGCGCGAACATGCGCTTCGTCCTCAAGGTCGCGCTCCAGTACCGCAACTCCCCCATGCCCGTCACCGACCTCGTGAACGAAGGGTGCATGGGGCTCATCCGCGCCATCGAGAGCTACGACCCCTCCATGGGGCTCAAGTTCATCAGCTACGCCGTCTGGTGGATCAAGGCCTTCATCGTGCGGGCCATCGACGAGAACGGCACGCTCATCCGCATCCCCTCCAACCAGCACCTGCGCATCCGCAAGGCGCTGCGCGAAAAGGGCGACACGGCCGAGCTGGACGACGAAGTGCGGCAGATGCTCCGCATGGAGGAGGCCGGCATCTGCATCGACCGGCCCATCCCCGGCAACGAGCGGAGCTCCTACGCCGAAGTCCTCCCCGACACCAGCACCCCCCTGCCCGACCGGCTGGCCGAAATCGAGCAGATGGAGCGCACCCTGCGCGACCTGATCAACGGGCTGCCCGAGCAGGAGGCCCAGGTCATCCAGAGCATCTACGGGATCGACCGCGACGGGCCGATGACCCTGCGCGAGGTGAGCGAAATGCTCGAAGTCCCGCACGAACGGGTCCGCCAGATCCGCGACAAGGCGATCCGCCACCTCCGGGCGCACAATTTCCGCGCCCACCTGCGCGAACACCTCGAAGTCTGCGGCTGACCGCCCCGCGCGGCCGCCTCCGGACCCCTTCCGCGAAGGGGCTCCCCGCCCGACTGCTATATTTGGCCGCGATGCAGACCATCCTCGACATCCTCCGGAAAAGCTCCGATTTCCTGGCGCGCAAAGGGGTGGAAAACGCCCGTTTCGACGCCCAGCAGCTCCTGGCCGCCGGGCTGGGGATCGGCCGGATGGACCTCTACCTGCAGTTCGACCGCCCGCTGGACGAGGCCGAGCTCGCCAGGCTCCGCGACCTGGTGGCCCGCCGCGGCCGGAGGGAGCCCCTGCAGCACATCCTCGGCTCGGTCGGCTTCCGCGGGCTGGACGTCAAGTGCGACGGCCGCGCCCTGGTGCCGCGCCAGGAGACCGAGCAGATGGTCGAGGTCGCCCTGTCGTTCGCGACCGCGCCGTCGGGGCGCCTCCTGGAGGTCGCCACGGGAAGCGGCGCCCCCGTCCTGGCCTTCGCGCAGGAGCGGCCCGGCTGGAGCTGCGCGGCGACGGACCTCTCGCCCGAGGCGCTCGCGCTGGCCCGCGAAAACGCGGCGCGCAACGGCCTGGAGGGGCGCGTGGAGTGGTTCCAAGGCGACCTGCTCGCCCCGCTCGCCGGGAGCGGGCCCTTCGACCTGATGATGGCGAACCTGCCCTACATTCCCTCCGGCGACATCGACGGGCTGCAGCCCGAGGTGCGCGACCACGACCCTCGCCTCGCCCTGGACGGCGGGCCCGACGGCCTCGACCTCGTCCGCCGGCTCCTGAAGGAGGCCCCCGCGCTCCTGGTCCGCGGCGGCCGGCTCGTCCTCGAGATCGGCCACGACCAGAAGGAGGCCCTCTCCGCGATCGCGCGCGAGGCGCTCGAATGGTCCCTCGAGGGGTTCCGCAGGGACCTCGAGGGGGTCGAGCGGATTCCCGTGCTGGAGCGCCTCTGATGGAGAAGATCCTCGCCATCGTCCTGGGGCTGGCGATTCCGCAGGCGCACGTCCTCTTCTTCCTCAACCCCTTCCTGCTGGGGCTGATGATGGTGATCACCTTCTCCTCCCCCGTCCCGAAGCAGGCGCACGGGACGACGTTCCGGATGGAGATGCGCGCGCACCTCATCTCCGCCGCGCTGATCCTGCTGCTCTGGGGCGCCTTCCGCCTCTTCGGCTTCCCGCAGGACGTGCTGCTCGCGGGCGTGGTCCTCTGCCTCGCGCCGCCGGCCAACGCCGCCCCCACGGTCGCCAAGGTGCTCGGCGGGAACGCCGTCCTCGCGCTCAAGGTCTACCTCGTCGGGAACGTCGTCGCCTGCTTCTCGATTCCGCTCGTCCTCGGCCTCTTCACGCACGAAACGGGCGACTTCTGGGGCTGCGTCCGGGCGATCTTCGCCTCGATCCAGCCGATCATCGCGATCCCGCTGGCGCTGGCGCTCGGCTTCCGCGCCTTCTACCCCGAAATCGCCGACTTCTTCGCCCGCATGCAGAAGCACAGCCTGCACATCTGGACCGCGTCGGTCTTCTGCATCATCGCCAAGGCGGGCCACGACATCCGCGAGATGGGGGTGGAGAAGCTCTGGGAGAACGGGACGCTGCCGCAGATCGCGCTGCTCTCCGCGGGGCTCTGCGGGCTGCTCTACTTCCTGGG
>CADBQJ010000133.1 GCA_902796785.1 Fibrobacter succinogenes | reverse complement strand
GCTCCTCTGCGCCGCGTCCGCCTTCGCGCAGATGCAGGTGCGCGAGACGCAGTCGATGGACTCCTGGTTCGTCGCCGCGAACGAGGCCTACGCCCGCAGCGACTTCAAGGAGGCCGCGCGCCTCTACCGCCTCTCGATCCAGAACGGCCAGCGCGAGGTCTTTGCCTGGTTCAACCTGGGGAACGCGCTCGTGCAGCTCGACCGCCCGGCGCTCGCCATGGTCGCCTACCGGCGTTGCCTGGAGCTCGCGCCGGGGTTCGCCCGCGCCTGGGTCCAGCTCGGCGACCTCCTCTTCCTGGGCGGGGAGCCCGCCGAAGCGGCCGGCGCCTACGTGCGCGCGCTCGAGCTGGGCGGGGTGGACGAATCGCACGTGCGGGCCGCGCTCGGCGAGATCGCGCTCGGCGCGGGCGCCTGGACCGACGCGCAGTTCCAGTTCGAGCGGGCGCTGGCGAGCGACCCCGACCGGCCCGAGCTCTGGTTCGCGCTCGCCGAAAGCCACGCCGGCCTGCTGGACTGGGAGGCGGCCGTGGAGACCCTGCGCTCCTCGCTGCGGAGGTCCCCCTCCGCGGGCGCCGAAAGCTGGTTCCGGCTGGCGCTCCTCCACGAAAAGCGCGGCGACCGCGTGGAGATGCGCCGCGCGCTAGAGGAAGGGCTCGCCCTCTCGCCCGGCAACAGCGCCTTCCGCCGCTACCTGGCCCGCTCCTGGAACGAGGACGGCTCGCCCTGGATGGCGGTCTTCGTCCTCGAGGAGGGGCTCGGCCGCTCCGACGGCGACTCCGACCTCCGGCTGGAGCTCGCCAACCTCCTCTTCGAGCAGAAGCGCTACGACGAGGCGCTCCGCCACTACTCGATCCTCGCGAAGCGCGGCGACCCGCTGGGGCGCACCGGCGTGGAGAACGTGGCCGGAACCTACTGGAACATGGGCGACACGCTGCGCGCGAAGGAAATCCTGGGGGAGAAGCCGTGAACGAAGCCGGACCCGCGGGCCTTCCGCTCCTCGTGGCCGTCACGGGCGCCTCCGGGGCCTGCTACGCCGACGCCTTCCTGCGCCGTCTGCGCGAACTCGGGATTCCCGTCCACCTGGTCCTCAGCGAACCCGCACGCGCCGTCTGCGCGCACGAGGGGTTCCCCGACCTCGCCTCCCTGGCCGACGAGCTCTTCCGGAACGACGACCTCTTCGCCCCCTGCGCCTCGGGCACGACCCGCTACCGCGCCATGGCGGTCGTCCCCTGCAGCATGGGGACGCTGGGCCGGATCGCCCACGGCGTCTCCGACTCGCTGATCGCCCGCGCCGCCGACGTCTTCCTCAAGGAACGCCGCGCGCCGCTGGTCCTCGTCCCGCGCGAGACTCCGCTCGGGGTGATCCACCTCGAGAACATGGCGACGCTGGCCCGCGCCGGCGCCCGGATCGTCCCCGCCATGCCCTCCTTCTACCGCAAGCCCTCCACGGTCGCCGAGCTTGTGGACGGCGTGGTCGGGAAGGCGCTCGAGCAGTGCGGCGTCGAGCACGGACTCTATCCGGAATGGGGGGAGTTCAGGCGGTCGGAAGCTTCCGCTGGCCGGTGATGAACTGCTTGACGTAGGGGTTGTCGGTGCCGCGGATCTCGTCGACGGTCCCGCAGGCGATGATCCGCCCCTCGTAGAGCATGGCGATGCGGTCGGAGACCTTGTAGGCCGAGGCCATGTCGTGCGTCACGACGACGGAGGTCACGCCGAGCTTCTGCTGCATGTCGATGATCAGGTCGTTGATGACGTCGCTCGTCACCGGGTCGAGCCCCGTGGTCGGTTCGTCGTAGAGGAGGATCTTCGGCCGCAGCGCGATGGCGCGGGCCAGGGCGAGGCGCTTGCGCATCCCGCCGGAGAGCTCGCTGGGCATCTTCCAGCGGAACTCGGGCTTGAGGTGGATCATCTCGAGCTTCTCGGTCACCTCGGCCTGGATGGTCTCCTCGCTCATCTCGCGGTTGTGCTCGCGGAGCGCGAAGGCGATGTTCTCGCCGGCGTTCATCGAGTCGAAGAGCGCGCCGTTCTGGAAGAGCATCCCCATCTTCTGGCGGATGGTCTTGGTGTCGAAGAAGGTGGGCGTGGAGATGGTCTGGCCGTCCACGCGCACTTCGCCGCCGTCGGGCTGGAGGAGGCCGATCATGTGCTTGAGGATGACCGACTTGCCGCCGCCGGACTGCCCGATGATGGTGATCGTCTCGCCGCGCCGGATGTCGAGCGTGACGTCGCGGAGCACCTGCTGCGGGCCGAACGCCTTGCGGAGTCCGTGGAGTTCGATCATGATGTCGTTTTCGTCGATCTTCACGCCGGGCATGGGGACATCCTAGAAGAAGCAGAGCGCGACCACGAAGTCGAATATAAGAATTAAGACGCAGGCCGAAACGACCGCCTTCATGACCGCCTCGCCCACGCCGCGCGCGCCGGAGCCGGCGTTCGCGCCGCTCAGGTAGCCCATCAGGCAGATGATGATGCCGAAGATGAAGGACTTCAGCATGCCGGAGTAGAGGTCCTTGGTCTGGAAGTAGAGCTGGAGGCCGCTGGTGTAGGTGTAGGTGGTCATGTCGAGGCTGAGGACCGCGACAAGCCAGCCTCCGAAGATGGCCAGGAGGTCGGAGATGACCGTCAGCGCCGGCATCATCAGGATGAAGGCGGCGAAGCGGGGGAGCGCCAGGTAGCGGACCGGGTCGAGGTCGAGCACCGTCATGGCGTCGAGCTCCTCCTTCTCCTTCATCGAGCCGATCTCGGCCGCGAGCGCCGAGCCCACGCGCCCCGCCAGCACCAGGCCGGTCAGCACGGGGCCGAGCTCGATCAGGATCATCTTGCAGGCGGCGGTGCCGATGAACTTGTCGGGGACGAAGTTGCGGAACTGGAAGGCGCACTGGAAGGTGGCCACGGCGCCGGTGAAGATGCTGGTGACCACGAGCAGCGGCAGCGAGCTGACGCCGATGGAGATGGTCTGCTTGAGCGTGAGCTCGCGGTTCTTGAGGACGATGGGGAAGCGGACGAGGACGCGCGCCAGGAAGGCGAGCGAGAGGCAGCACTCCTTCAGCCCGCGGCCGACCTTTCCGCCGACGGCCTCCCAGGGCCCCAGGACGACCTGGCGCAGCGCGGAGGGGGAGTTCTTCGTTTCGCCTTCGTTCATCAGAAGTTCAGCTCCGAGGGAGGTTCGCGGTCGCTCGGCTCGTAGAAGCCGGCGTGCTTGGGCACGAAGGTCAGCGGAATCTTGCCGACGGGTCCGTTTCGGTGCTTCTCGACGATCAGCTTGGCCTCCTGCGCCTCGTCGGAAATCGCCGTTTCGGCGTCGGGCTTCTTGCGCGAGATGAACCAGACCATGTCGGCGTCCTGCTCGATGGCGCCCGATTCGCGCAGGTCGGAGAGCTTCGGCTCCGCGTTGCCGTCGCTGGAGCGGTCCTCGATCTTGCGGGAGAGCTGCGAGAGGGCCAGCACCGGCACGCGCAGCTCCTTGGCCAGCTGCTTGAGGCCGCGCGAGACCTGCGAGATGAAGACCTGGCGGCTTTCGGCGTTCTCGCCGCCGGAGACCAGCTGCAGGTAGTCGAGCACGATCAGCCCGAGGTCGCTTCCGTTCTTGACCAGGCTGTCCTTGAGCATGCGGCACTTGGTGCGCAGGTCGAGCAGCGTGAGGTCGGGCTGGTCGTCGATGTAGAGCGGCGCTTCGGAGAGGATGCCCGTGATGGCGCCGAGGCGGTTCATCATGTCGGCGTCGAGCTGCCCCCTGCGGATGTCCTGCATCGGGAAGTGGCCCTGCGTGCAGAGCAGGCGGAGCATGAGCTGCTGCGCGTCCATTTCCAGCGAGAAGAAGGCGACGGGGAAGGAACGCGGCCGGTTGGTGGCGGCGTTGAGCGCCAGCGAGAGGGCGAAGGCGGTCTTGCCCATGCCGGGGCGGGCCGCCAGGATGATCAGTTCGCCTTCGTGGAGCCCGGTGGTGAGGTTGTCGAGCCGCGAGAAGCCGGTGACGGTGCCGCTGACGGCGTCGTGCGCGCGGTACTTCTCGATCAGGTCGATGGTCTCCACGAGAAGGTCCTTCGTGGGGCGCAGCCCGCGCGTGACCTGCTCGCGGGCGATGTCGGAGATCCGTTGCTGCGTTTCGGCCAGCACTTCGCGGGCCACGGCGCCGGCGCTCTGCGCCTTGAAGATCGATTCGTTGTCGGCCAGGATGACGGCGCGCAGCAGCGATTTCTCCTGGACCGTCTTCGCGTGGTGCGTCAGGGCCGCGGTGTTGGAGACGTCGGCGACGAGGGCCTGCAGGTATTCCAGTCCGCCGCACATGCTCAGCTGGTCGCGGTCCTGGAGCCGTCCCGAAACGGCGATCAGGTCGGAGGGCTGAGCGTCGGAGTTGAGGTCCCAGATCGCCTGGGCGATCGCCTTGTGCCGTTCGGAGAAGAAGTCGGTCGGGTGGAGGCGGAGCTCCTGGCACTCGACGAAGAGCCGGCTGTCGTCCTGGAGCAGGCAGCCCAGCACGTAACGCTCGGCCTCGTCCGCGCGCGGCGCGCCCAGTCCCGCGAAGGGGTCGGGGCGGCGCTGTTCGTCTTGGAAGGTGCGGGGCATGGGGAAGTCCTATTTTCCGTGGATTTTCTTCTCGAGGGCCTTCAGCTGGGCGAGCGTCTCCTCGCGCTTCGCGGGGTCGGCCGCGATCTGGAGCGGATGCCAGACCATCGACAGCGGGATTCCGGCGAACTCCATCTCCTGCGCCTGCGCGGGCTCCAGCTTCTGCCCGAAGAGGACGTCGAGCGCGGGGGCGCCCAGCACCAGGATGCGCTCGGGCCGGACCAGCGCGACCTCGACCTTGAAGATTTCGCGGAAGATCGCCTTTTCGCGCGGGAGCATGGCGTGGCCGAGCGATCCGCTCGACTTGTAGAGCGCCGTGCGCCAGCAGAGGTTGAGCTGGAGCGAGGCCTCGGAGAAGAGCGATCCGAGGATTTCGCCGCACTTGCCAGAAAGCGGGGCGCCGAGCTCGAAGTCGTCGGGCTGGAAACGGCCGGCGACGACGAGGAGCTTCGGATTGACGGGGCCCGCGCCGGGAAGGACGGTCGCCGGGCCGGATCCTTCGGAGCGGTAGAGAACCAGGTCGCCCAGCGCCGCGAAGAAGTCGTCCAGGTCGGCGATCGCGCGCAGCGAGTTGAGCTGCTCCGACGCGAGGGCGACGGGGGACTTGCCGCGGAGGTCGACCGTCTCGATCGTGGTCCTGGGGCGCGGCGAGGGCGGCGCGGCGTGCATCGGGGAGGCCACGCCCCGCGCGGGGGAGACCATCGGGACGCCGTCCGTGAAGATCAGTTCGTCCCCGCCCAGCTCCGCGTCGAGCTGGAGGGCGCGCGCCGCTTCGACGCCGATCATCGTGCGCCTCCGGCGGAGGAGCGGCTTGTCGAAGCGGCGCGCAGCGATTCCACCGCGCGGACCAGCGCCCCGGCCAGCTCCTCCTTGGAGCGCGTCTTCGGCTCGACGACCGCGCCGGCGGGGGAGAGGATCCCCCATTCCACGCGGTCCTTTCCGAATCCGGCCTCGTCTCCGTTCAGCGGGTTGTTCATCACCAGGAGGTCGCACCCCTTGCGCGCGAGCTTTTCGCGCGCCCGCGCGACGAGGTCGCCGGTCTCGAGCGCGAAGCCGACCGTCAGCGGACCTTTTTTCATGGACGAAATTTCGGCGAGCACGTCGGGGTTGGGGACGAGCTTCAGGCTCTTCATCGCCGACGAGCGCTTGATCTTCTGCTCGGCGACCCGCTCGGGGCGGAAGTCGGCGACCGCGGCCGCCATCACCACGCAGTCGGCGCGCTTCGCGGCTTTTTTGCAGGCGGCCTCCATCTCCAGCGCGCTGCGGACGCGCGTCGCGGGCGCCCAGGCGGGCCAGGCGACGTCGCAGGGGCCGAGGACCGCGGAGACGGACCAGCCCGCGGCGCGGAAGGCCCGGGCGATCTCCAGCCCCGTCTTGCCGGAGCTGCGGTTCGTGATCACGCGCACCGGGTCGACGGCCTCTTCGGTCCGTCCGGCGACGACGACCACCTCGCCGCGCGTCGGGGCGGGGGAGAGGCGGTCGAAGCAGATTTCCAGGAGCTCTTCGGGCTCGGGGAGCCGTCCCTTGCCCGATTCGCCGCAGGCCAGTTCGCCGCTCGAGGCCTCGACGATCGTCGCGCCGTCTTCGGCCAGACGCCGGATGTTCCGCTGGACGGCGGGGGAGCCGAGCATCGCGCAGTTCATCGACGGGGCGACGAGCCGGGGAGCTTTCGTGGCGAGGTAGACCAGGGTCAGGAGCGTGTCGGCTTCGCCCGCGGCCAGCTTGGCGAGCGTGTGCGCCGTGCAGGGGGCGATCAGCAGGAGATCGGCCCAGCGCGCCAGCTCGATGTGGGCCACGGAGGAGAACTCGGGGGACTCCACGGGCGCGAAGACGTTCTCGGCGACGGGGTGGCCCGAGAGGGCCTCGAAGGCGCCCCGGCCGGCCATGATTTCCGCGCCATGGGTGAGCAGGACGCGCACGTCGGCCCCCTCCGCGCGGAGCAGCCGGACGAGCGAGAGCGTCTTGTAGGCGGCGATTCCGCCCGTCACTCCGAGAAGGATTCTCTTGCCTTGAAAACGCATGTTCCAACGATAAAAAAACAGGGGAGCGACTCCCCTGTATCAACAGCCGTTTTGAAAACTTATGCCTCTTCGGCGGGGCTTTCCTCGGCGGGGATCAGGGCTTCGTCGACTTCGTCGGCCTGTTCTTCCTGCATCTCTTCGGGAGGAACGATGGCGATGCGGTTCTGCTTGAACTGGCGCATGGCGATCGTGGTGGGCTTTTCGGTGAGGTCGATGTAGCCGAGCTTGGCCTGTTCGTTGATGAAGCGGGCCTCTTCGGCCATCATCTTCACCGCGCGGAAGATCGAGCCTTCGGCCACGGGGTTGCGGTAGATGTCGTCCAGCGAGATGTGTTCGTTCGGCATGACGTCCTCACTAGGAAAAGAGAACTGGAGAGGGGGGGATTCGAACCCCCGTTACCTTGCGAGTAAACACGCTTTCCAAGCGTGCGCCTTCAGCCACTCGGCCACCTCTCCGGAGGTGCGCCAAAAATAGCAAGTATTTCGCGAAAATCAAAGACCCGCCCCGAAAAAGAGAACGAAATCCGGTTCAAGCGCGTCGTACAAGTCG
>CADBQJ010000132.1 GCA_902796785.1 Fibrobacter succinogenes | reverse complement strand
GATGCGGGAGAAGAGCGCCCTTCTGGTGTCCGCCGGCATCCGGGCGGGCTGCTGCATCACGCTACGGGTGGACGACGAAGGCGGGATCGCGCGCGAGTGCGAGGCGTATTTCGCGAACCGCGACCTTTCCAACATCCTGATCACCACCGCCCGCTCCCCGGATGACTTCGCTCTGCCATCGTGCCCGGACATGCCGATCGGGGAACTCCTGGCGAGGTTCCGGTCGGTCGGGCTCGTCCCGTTCGCCTCACTTTCAGGCAAGATCGACAAGAACACGCGCCGCTGGTTCTCCTTCCAGGTGGTGGAGTCCCGTTCGCGCGACGGAGTCCTCCGGCGGCGCGTCTCCCTGCGGGCCTCCTATGGTGAGCTCCTCGCGATGAAGATCCTTCGCGTTGTGCGCGGGCGCCACGACTTCACGCTTCCGCCGATGTCGAGCGCCTTTCTGCGGGTACGGCTTCTGCTAAACGGGCTCACAGGCGGCGCGTTCGCAAGTTCGCTCGCCCTCGCGCTTGCGCCGGGCACGCGCCTGACGTTCCGGAACGTCGCGCTTGACGTCCCGCCGTATCGCAGGGGGGATGGGCGCATTGAGTTCTGCGAAGACTGTCCGGGCGCGATACTGAAAGACGGAAAACTGCGCCCCCTTTGCCTTTCGGACATCGCCGTGCCGAAGGGGTTTGGGATATGAGAATACTGTTCATCCAGCCGGCCGTCGGGCACAAGGGCGGCGGCGCGACGTATCCGAAGACGTGGATCATGGAGCCGCTCGCGCTCGCGGTTCTCTCCGCGCTCACGCCGCGTCGGATCGAAAGGCTCTTCATGGACGACCGCCTCGACGAGGTGGACTTCTCCGCGGACGCGGATGTCGTGGCGCTGACGGTCGAATGCTACACGGCGGCTCGTAGCTACGAGATTGCCGCGAGGTTCCGCGCGAAAGGCGCGAAGGTGCTGCTCGGCGGCTTCCACGTGAAGCTCAACCCCGAGGAGGCCGCCGCGCACGCCGACGCGATCATCCTTGGCGACGCCGAGACGACCTGGGGCGAGGTTATCGACGATCTGGAGGCCGGGACGCTAAAGCCGCGCTACATCGGTTGCGGCGGCGTCTTCTGCCCGCTTCCGGACCGCGGCCTTTTCGCCGGACGGAGATACGGGCGGCTCAGCCTTGTCGAGACATCGCGGGGCTGCTCCTTCAACTGCGAGTTCTGCTCCGTGACCAAGTTCTTCGGACGCCGCTACACGCCGCGCCCGCTCGGCGAGGTGATGGCCGAGGTGCGCGCGCTAGAGAAGGATATCGTCTTCTTCGTCGATGACAACCTCGCCATGGACGTCGAACGGCTGAAGGAACTCTGCCGCCTCATGATTCCCCTGCGCAAACGCTGGGTGGGCCAGCTCAGCATCCACACCGCGCAGGACGACGAACTCCTCGCGCTGATGGCGAGGAGCGGTTGCGCCGGCGTGCTAATCGGATTCGAATCGCTGGACGCGGAGACTCTCTCGGACATGGGCAAGCGCGTCAATTCGACGAACGGCGACTACGCCGCGGCCATCGAAAACCTGCGACGCCACCACCTCTCCATCTATGCGACCTTCGTTTTCGGCTACGACCACGACACGCCGGAGACGTTCGAGCGCACGTTCGACTTCGCGATGGAGAGCAGGTTCTTCTTCGCCGCGTTCAACCACCTCGTGCCTTTTCCCGGCACGGACGTCCACGCGCGGTTCGTCCGCGAAGGACGCATGCTCCACGACAAGTGGTGGCTCGACCCGACAGTCCACTTCGGCGACGTCGTGTTCCGTCCGAAGAACTTCACGCCGGAGGGTCTCGCCGAAACCTGCCGACGCTACCGTCTCAAGTTCTATTCCCCGAGGTCCATCTTCCGACGCGCAACAGACTTCCGCGCCAATCTCCACGGGGGGCTCAAGGCGGCGCTCTTCTTCGCCACCAACTTCCTGCAGGGACGCGAGGTCATGCGCCGGCACGGACTGCCTAACGGAGGGGATCCATGACGACTGCGCGGCTTTACCGCCCTTCCGACGAGCCGGACCTCGTCCGCCTAGCAGCCGAACCCATGCCGGGATGGGCGCGGCTCCGATACGACTGCGCCGCGGGCTACGCGGCGGCCGAGGCGCTGAAGGGCCAAAGCGAGATCATCGTCGTAGAAGACGCTGAGGGACGCGTCGCCGGTTGCGGGACGCGCTCGACGACGCTTCGCCACCTTGACGGCGAACCGGCGCGAATCGGGTACCTAAGCGGACTTCGGAGCTTTCCGGAACGTCGTGGCGGATTCACGTTCTTTCGCGGACTTGGCAAACTCCACGAACTTGAACGCGCAAACCCGAACGCGCTCACATTCATGACGATTCTCGACGACAATTCGGCGGGACGTGCGCTTCTGACATCCGGGCGTGTCGGGCTTCCGAAGTGCCGTCCGCTCGGCAAGGTCGTGACATACGCGCTTGCGGCGAAACGCGGGAGCGACGCGGCGGAGCGGGCGGACTTCGACGAGCTGCGCGACTTCTACGAGCGGGAGTCGCCACGGAAGCAGCTCTTCCCCGTCTTCGGCAAAGGGCTGCCGCCGGGGCTGTCCGAGGAAGACTTTCTCTGTGTGAGGCGAGGCGGGCGCATCGTCGCGGCGGGGGCCGTGTGGAACCATGGCGCGAGACGGAGAATCGTTGTCGATGGATACGGCTTCAGGATTCTCGCCGCGCGGCCGTTCCTCAACGCGCTCTTCGCGCTCGCGCGCTGCCCGCGCCTTCCCGCGCCCGGCCGCGCGTTGGAATGCTCCTATCTCGCGTACGCCCTTGCCGAAAACGACGACCCCGCGACCTTTGCCGCGCTTGTCGATTCGGCGCGGCGCGCTTGCCGCAGCCGGAACCTCGTCCTTTCGCTGCATGCGGGCGATTATCCCCTGCGCCGCGCGGTGCAGAAGTTTGGCGGATGGAGCTACGGAAGCGAAATGATGACCGTCGCGTTCGACGGAAGGGCGCGCGAGCTTCGCGGCGTCCCGTATGTGGAGGCTGGCGCGCTGTGAGCATGGTCAAAGTCGAAATCTGGCGCGTGGCGCGGCTTCCCGAGGCGGACCGCCTCGAAATGGAATCGCTTTACAGGCGCTATTACGAGGGTGCGCCGGATGAGGTTTTCCGCCGCGACCTCGCGGAAAAGGACCGGGCCATCGTCCTGAGGAAAGATGGCGCCGTGGTCGGCTTCTCCACCATTAGACTTCTGGACGTCGCGGGCCGGAAAGTCCTGTTCAGCGGCGACACCGTCGTGGATGCGGCCTGCCGCAACCAGACTGGGCTGGCTGGCGCGTTCGGGCACGTGATGCGCAGGCTGAACGAAGAACTCGGGGAGGCGCCGGACTGGTTTCTCATTTGCAAGGGCGCGCGCACGTATCGTTTCCTGCCAACGTTCTTCAAGCGTTATGTGCCGGGGGGACGGGAGGATGCGGAGCTCTCGGCGCGTCTCGCCTCCGTCGCGCGGGCCCTCTACCCGCGCGAATACGACGAGGCGACGAGCGTGCTGCGCTTTGGCGACGGCAAGGACCGGCTGAAGGGCGACGCGCTCCGGATGGATCCGGAGTCCGTCCGGTTCCGCGCGCTGAATCCGGGCTGGACCCGGGGCGACGAACTCTGCTGCCTCGCGCCGCTTTCCATGGACAACCTGAACAGGCTTGGCCTCCGCGTGATCGCGGACGTTTCGCCGGAATGGCACGACTGATGCGCGTCCTGCTCGCCAACCTTGCGTGGTTCCTTTCGACGCTGTCGGACGCCCTGCGCTTCCGGCTTGCCCTCGACGCCCCCGCGAAGGCGCAGACGCGGATAGGCAGACGGCGAAAGCCGACGCGCCAGGAGGACGTGATCCTGGAGGAGCCGACGAGCGGCACGACAGGCGGGACGAAGTGGATTCCGTACACCGAGCAACTGCGTCGCGAATTCATGCGCGCGGTCAATCCGTGGATGGCGTCCGTCTATCTCCGCCACCCGGGGCTTCTCCTCTGCACGCACTACTGGTCCATATCGCCCTACACCGAGGTGCGCCAGCCGAGGGACGGGCCGAGACGCGGTTTTGCCGAAGACCGCGAATATCTCGGCAAGTTCCGCGCGCGCATGACGACCGCACTTTTCCCCGTGACGGCTGCCGTGGCCGGCGAGCGCGATCCCGGGCGGCACCTCCTCGCGACGGCCAAGGCGCTCGTTGCGTCGCGCAGGCTCGGGCTGATTTCTGTGTGGCACCCGTCGGCGTTTCTGAGGCTCCTTGACTTCATGGCGTCGCATGCGTCCGATTTGACGACGGACACGCACCTGCGCGAGAGTCTCGCCGCGCGGCGCTTTCGCGAAGTCTGGCCGCGGCTCAGGCTGATCAGCTGCTGGGACGCCGCATTCGCGGCTTCCGACGCGGACAGGGTCCGCCTTCTCTTCCCGGATGTCGAAGTCGAGGGGAAGGGGCTTCTGGCGACGGAGGGCGTCGTGACCTTCCCGTGGTTCGGGCGCCGCGTTGCGGCCGTGACGTCGCACAACCTTTCTTTCGAGGAGGTGGACGCCGCGAGCGGCGAGCCGGTTGCAGGGAAGACCGTCGGCGTGGAGGAACTGGAGCCAAGGCACCGCTACGGCGTTGTACTCACAACGGGCAACGGATTCACGAACTACCGGCTTGGCGACGTCGTCGAATGCGTCGGGTTCGAGCGGAAGACGCCCCGACTGGAATTCCGCTATCGCGCGGGCGGGACAATGGACTTGCACGGCGAAAAGATGCACCCGGCATTTGCGGCTGCCGTTATTGCAGGGCTCGAGGAGCGTTACGGCCGTGCGCGGTTCGCGGCTTTTGCGCCGTGCGCCGATCTCTGCGGCTATCGGCTTCTATGGGAAACTGACGGCGGTGCGACGCCAACGGCGAATGAGGTCGAGGCGCTGCTCGCGGAGAACTACCACTACGCCCATGCCGTGAATCTCCGCCAGTTGCGTCCTGTGGAGGTGGTGACCGTCGCAGACGGTCTTGGTCTCTGGTGCCGCACGACAGGCATTCCGCTCGCATCCGCCAAGGTCCCTTCCATTTTGCCTGTTTGCTCGATATGATGCAAAGCCGCCACCCCGATCGGGGCGACGGCTTTGCCTCCTCAAACCATAGGAGAACTCAGTACACGAAGAGCATCTCGCGATACTTCGGGAGCGGCCAGCGGGCGTCGGAGACGCGCCGTTCAAGCTGGTCCACCGTGGCGCGGATTGCGGTCATAGCGGAGATGATCGCCGATGTGTTGCGGGCGTCAAGCGCCTTGGCCAGCACATTCTTCGCGCCCATCAGCGAGTCGAGGCCGTTGCCGAGGTCCACGACGTCGTGGCGCAGGGCGGCCGTGCCGGAGGCGATTCCGCTCTTTTCTGCCTCGGCGAAGGCGGCGAGCGTCGCGCCGTACTCCTCCTTGACCGCCGGGACGATGAGCGTGGAGACCATGTCGAGCGCGCAGTTG
>CADBQJ010000131.1 GCA_902796785.1 Fibrobacter succinogenes | reverse complement strand
GCTCGCCCTTCTTCGCGCCGGCGTCCTTGAACCTGCATTCCTTCTCGGGATCGAACCCGTTCGGGAAGTCGGGGTGGGTGCCGGGGGCGAGAATCGCCTCGGGCGCCGCGGGGGCGGGGGCGGCCTGTTCGGTGGCGCCGGAGGTGCCGTCGACGGTGGCGGCGGAGACGCCGTCGACCGCGGCGGGGGATTCCGGCGCCTGCGCGATCGCCGAGGCGGCGATGGCGCAGATCAGGAGCCCCGCGCGGAGAATCGGAAAGCGGACCATCGGCCTACCCCAGCGTGACGAGGGACTGGCCGGCGACGACGACGTCGCCCTGACCGACGTTGACCGCGACCACCTTGCCGTCCTTGGGGGCGAGCACGGGGTTTTCCATCTTCATCGCCTCGATGACGACGAGGGAGTCGCCGGCCTTGACGGCGTCGCCGACCTTGACGTCGATGCGGAAGACGGAACCGGGCATGGGGGCCTCGACCGCGGTGCCGGAGGCCGGGGCGGCGGGGGCCGCGGGCGCGGCGGCCGGAGCGGCGGCGGGGGCGACGGAGGAGACGGCGCCGCCTTCGGAGACCTGCACGGCGTAGCTGACGCCGTTGACGGTCACCGTGTAGGAGCCGGAGCCGGAAGCGGCCTTGGGCGCGGCCGCCGCGGGGGCGGCGGGCTTGGGCGCGTTGGGGTCCTTCTTGGGCACGCGGATCGTCTTCTTGCCGAGCAGGAAGTCGAGCCCCTTGTTGCCCTGCTTGGTCTGCAGCGCGCCGACGATGAAGATGTTCTCGTCGGTGGTCGGCAGGTTGTTCTTCTCGAGCAGCGCCTTGGCGGCGGGGATGCCGGGTTCGAGGATGTCGACCGGGAGCTTGCCGGGGTGGGCTTCGGAGAAGACCGGGAGCTTGAGCTGCTCGGAGGCGATCTTCACCAGCTCGGGGTCGGGCTCGACCGGGGTCCTGCCGAAGTAGCCGAGCAGCATCTTGCCGTAGCCTTCGGTCATCGTGGCCCAGGTGTCCTTGCCCTGCGCCTTGTTGACGGTGTTGGCGTAGGCCTGCTGGAAGTAGAACTGCGAGACGGGCGTGACCGAGCTGGCGAAGCCGCCGCGGCGCACGCATTCGCTCATGTTGGCGATCACCTGCGGATAGAGGTGGAAGGTGTTGGTCTCGCGCATCATCAGCGTGTTGGCCGTGAGCGCGCCGCCGGGCATGGGCGAGAAGATGACGTCGGGCGAGATCTGCAGCGCCTCGGGCGGGAAGTTGTAGTCCTTCAGGCACTCGACGGCGACGTTGTTCGCCTCCATCAGCTTGTCGATGTTGTCGTCGACGATTCCGTCCTCGCCGAGGCCGAGGACGAAGTCCTTGCCCTTGAGCGCGTGGAAGAGCGAGAAGAGGTCGGGCTGCGAGGTGCCGCCGGAGAGGGGCTTGCGCGCCAGGCAGACGCCGTCGCAGCCGCCTTCGATGGCCGCGACGTACTGCGCCACGCCGGTGCCGCAGGTGTCGTGCGAGTGCATGCGGAGCTCGACCTTGTCGCCGAGGAGCTTGCGCGCGGCCTTGAAGGTCTCGTAGACCTTGCTCGGGTTGCTCGTGCCGGAGGCGTCCTTGAAGCAGACGGAGTCGAACGGCAGGCCGGAGTCGAGGATGTCCTTCAGCGTCTTGAGGTAGAAGGCGGGGTCGTGCGCGCCGGAGCAGCCCGGAGGCAGCTCCATCATCGTGACGACGACTTCGTGCTCGAGCCCGGCGTTCTTGATGCACTGGCCGGAGTAGATGAGGTTGTTGACGTCGTTCAGCGCGTCGAAGTTGCGGATGCGGGTCATCCCGTGCTTCTTGAACATCTTCGCGTGGAGGTCGATCATGTCCTTCGGCTGGGCCGAGAGGGCGACCACGTTGATGCCGCGCGCGAGCGTCTGCAGGCGGGCCTTGGGGCCGGCCACGCGGCGGAACTCGTCCATCATGTCGAACGCGTCTTCGCCGCAGTTCTGGTAGAGCGCCTGGAAGCGCGCGCCGCCGCCCGCCTCGAAGTGGGTGATGCCGGCCGCGCAGGCGGCTTCCACCGCGGGCATGAAGTCCTT